>NZ_CALXHK010000041.1:0-18922 GCF_944388085.1 Candidatus Allofournierella excrementigallinarum
GGGTTGTTGCCGGTGACCTGCCAGAACATCTGGAAGTCGCCCTTCATGATGGTGCCGATGGCCAGCAGGAACAGGATGACCACCGTGGGCCGGATGCCCGGCAGGGTGATGTGGCGTATCTTCTGCCACATGTTGGCGCCGTCCAGGTCGGCGGCTTCGTAGAGCTGGCTGTCGATGTTCATGATGCTGGCCAGATACATCACCGTGCCGTAGCCCACGTTCTTGAAGGCGCTCACCGCAATGAGGATGAAGGGCCACACCGCCTTGTTGGAGTAGATGTCCACCGGGTCCAGGCCCAGCGAGTGCAGCAGGGTGTTCACCGCGCCGAACTCGTAGTTGAACATGTTGTAGATGAAGGCCCCCACCACGACCCAGGAGATGAAGTAGGGGAAGAACATCACCGATTGGGTGATCCGCTTGAACCACTTGCCCGCCAGCTCAGAAAGGAGGATGGCGCAGGTGATCTGCAAAAAGGTGTTGACGCAGAGGAACGCCAGATTGTAAAGGATGGTGTTGCGGGTGACGCTCCACGCCTTGCCCGACTGGAAGAAGTACTCAAAGTTCTTGAAGGCCACCCACGGGCTGCCGAAGATGCCGTCGTGGTAGTTGTACTCCTTGAAAGCCAGCACGATGCCGCCCATGGGGATGTAGCACATCAGGATGACCACGATGGCCGCCGGCAGCAGCATCAGCCACTTGACCCGGTTTTCTTTCAGGTCCCGAAGGAGGGGACGTTTGCCGTGCTTCATCTGGCCGGCCTCCTTTGCGCGTTGTTTTGTCCATTACCATCGTAGCAGAGCCGCCGGGGCAAAACAACGGGAGCCGATTATGATAGGAGGGAAAGATTATGTTCTTTTTGTGAATTTTCATCTTTTGCACGAAAATCCATTGAAGCGTAATGAAATTTAGTCTATATTATAGTAGCGATCAACAAAAGCAAAGAAAGCGAGGGAAACGCCGTGGGTTTTTCGGTGCTTGTGGCGGACGATGAAAAGATGCCCCGGGAGATCCTGCGGGACCGTCTGCCCTGGGAAGAATTGAACGTGGAGCGGGTGGACGCGGCCTCGGACGGGGTCGAAGCGCTGGAGCTGGCGCGGCGCCACCGGCCGGACGTCATCATCAGCGACGTGAAGATGCCCCGGATGAACGGTCTGGAGCTGGCGGGGGCGGTGCGGGAGATGTATCCCGAGTGCCAGTTCATCTTCCTCAGCGGCTACACCGACAAGGAATATCTGAAAGGCGCCATCAAGCTGCGGGCCGCCAGCTATGTGGAAAAGCCCATCGACCTGGAGGAGGTGGCCGCCGCTCTGCGCCAGGTCACCGCGGAGCTGAAAAAGAGCCGGCGGCCGGACCCGGACCTTGTGTTCTACCGGGGGGAGGACGGGGACCTTTCCACCCCCGCCAACGGTGAGGTATACGTCTACGACAAGGCGCTGTTCGCGGCGCTGGGCAACCTCATCCGCCACAAGCGCAAGGCAGAGGCGATGGACCTCACCGCCCGCCTCTACCGGGACATCCGCCGCTGCGAGGGCACCCGGCCGGAGGTGGTGCGCAACATCTACTGCCAGATCGTGTTCGCCCTGCTTTCGGCGGCGGAAAACCGCAACATCACCGCCGTCGCCGCCCAGGGGGACTATCTGCTTTACACCGCCGCCAAGCAGCCCACCCTGCGGCAGCTGTGGCAGGCGCTCACCGACGCAATGCAGACCTATTTCCAGGCGGTGGAGAGCAACGCCCAGGACCTGGTGACCCGGGTGGACGGGTATCTGGCCGCCCATCTGGCGGACAGCGGCTTCACCGTGCAGGCCATGGCCTCGGACCTGGGCTTCGTGCACACCTATCTGTGCAGCGCCTACAAGAAGAACAGCGGGCGCACCGTGAACCAGAAGCTCACCGAACTGCGGATGGAACGGGCCAAAGCCCTGCTGGCGGACCCCTCCCGCAAGCTGTACGAGGTGGCCCACGCGGTGGGCTACGCCGACGGCAAATACTTCGTAAAACTGTTCACCAAGGAAGTGGGCATTCCGCCCCGCCTTTACCGGGAGAACCTTTGCTGCCATGAAGAATAAACTGCGCGCCTTCGGGCGCAGCCTGCTGCTGGACGTGGGCCTGCGGGGCAAACTGCTGTGTATCTTTTTTCTGCTTCTGGTGCTGCCGCTGGGGGCCTTCACCCTCTATGCCTTCCACCGGATCAACACCGTCATCGAGGAGCAGACCTACTCTGCCGCCCAGAAAGCCTTTGAAGACACCCACACCGCCGTGGAGGACCTGCTGGGCCGGCTGACCCAGGTGGCGGATATCCTCGCCATGGACCCCTCCCTCTACGCTCTGGCGGCCAGCGACCCCGCCGGCACCAGCTACATCCAGCGCCTGGAGGACCGGGACCGCATCTCCACCACCTTCACCTACCTGCGCTCCATGTCCGGGGTGGACCGGGTGCGCCTGTATGTGAGCAACGACTACCTCTACACCAACTCCGCCGACATCGTCTCGCTGGACTCGGTGATGGGCAGCGACTGGCTTTCCGCCTTTGAAAACGGGGGCGCCGTTGCCTGGTTCGGCCCCGCCGACTTCTCGGACCAGCCGGAGGGCGAGCGGGACTGGTACTCGCTTGTGCGTCTCGTCTACGATCCCAGCCACGTGCAGCAGCCCCTGGCCATCCTGCGGGTGGACGTCGCCGCCGGCCGGGTGGACGCGGCGGTGAGCCGCAGCACCATCACCCAGAACGGCACGGTGCTGCTTTTGAACGGCGCCGAGGTGCTCAGCGCCTCCTCCCCCGAGCGGGCGGCCCAGCTCAGCGGCTCGCTTCCGGCGGATTCTGCCGGGTGGGTGGATGCGGACACCGCCCGGGGGCCCTGCCGCGTGCAGTCGGTGGTGCTGGAGGACTGCGGCTGGACCCTGGCCGCCGCCCTGCCCCGGGACGACATCTTCCGCGCCAGCCGCCAGCTGCGCATGGAGATGCTGGCGGTGGTGGTGCTGCTGGCGGCGGCGTCCTACTTTCTGGCCTACCGGCTCAGCCAGTCCATCACCCGGCGGCTCTATCTGCTCAACGACACCATGCACGCCGTGGAGCTGGGGGACGTGTCCGCCCGGGTGGCGCCCCAGGGCCGGGACGAGATAGGCCAGCTGATGGGCAGCTTCAGCAACATGATGGGCCGCATCGACACCCTGATGGACGAAAAGCTGGAACAGGGCCAGCAGATCAAAGCCCTGGAACTGAAGGCCCTGCAGGCCCAGATCAACCCCCACTTCCTCTACAACTCCCTGGACCTCATCAACTGCACCGCCATCGCCCACAATGTACCGGAGATAAGCCGCATGGTGAACGCCCTGGCCCGGTTCTACCGTCTTTCCCTGAGCCGGGGCAAGGAGGTCATCCCCCTGGCGGACGAACTCAAGCACGCCCGGCTCTATGTGGAGATACAGAACATGCGCTTTGAGGACCGGGTGCGCACCGAATGGGACGTGGAGCCGGGGGTGGAACAGTGCCCCATCATCAAGATCGTCTTGCAGCCCATCATCGAGAACGCCATCATCCACGGCATCTTTGAAAAGCCGGACAAGACCGGCCGCCTGCGCATCGCCGCCTTCCGGCAGGGGCAGGACCTGGTCATCACCGTGGAGGACGACGGCGTGGGCATGGACGAGGAGACCCGTCTGGCCAACTTTTCCGCCAGCGCCTCCAGCGCCAACACCAAGGGCGGCTACGGGGTGCGCAACATCAACGAGCGGCTGCATCTGGCCTACGGGGCGGAGTACGGCCTTTCCTGTGAGAGCGAACTTGGCCGGGGCACCCGGGTGACCATCCGCATCCCGGCCGCGGAAGAAACGGAGGATCAAGCGCAATGAATTTCTGCGTATACGACGACTGCACCTGGCTTTATCCGGACAGCCCCCTCGCCGGCCCGCAGGCGGCGAGGCTGGACGCGCCCCGGGGCGGCCACGCCGCCTTTCAGCTGCTGGTGGACAAAGGCGGGGAGTGCCGCCTCACCTTCCACTGGATGACCCCCGGCGGGCCGCCGGTGAGCCTTTACCGCCTTGTGCCGGTGGGGGTGAACGAGAACACCGCCCCCACCCTGATGACCACCACCGACTACGCCGCCTGCCGGGACTATGTGACCCGCGCCGCGCCCTTTGAGGTGTACGACGCGATGGCTCCCTGCGCCTTCGGCGAAGCCGTGCCGGGGCCGGCCTTCTACCTCTGCGCGGAGCCGGCCCACCGCCAGGTGCCGGGGCTTTATTCCGGCGAGCTGACGATAGAGCGGGAAGGGGAGCGGGCGGTGTGCCCGGTGGAGTGCCGGGTGTACGCCGCCCGGGTGCCCGCCGCCGGCGAGGGCGTTTTCAGCATGCTCAACTTCTTCTGCTACGAGAACATCGCCGCCCAGCACGGGGCCGCCGAGGGCAGCCGGGAGTGGCGGCGGCTGATGCGCCGCTACATCCGGGCCCAGCTGGACATGCGCTGCACCCACATCCTGCTGCCCTCGGGCCGGCCGCTGACGGAGGACGGGCGGCTCGTGGGGTTCGATTTCTCCCTGGCGGAGGAGGTGGGCCGCATCGCCCTGGAAGAGGGCGCGCCGAAGCTGTGCGGCGGACATGTGGCCCACTGGCACGAATGGACCGATCCGGAGTATTACCCCTTCTGGGACCAGGAGCTGCCCCTTTCCGGGGAAGAGGGATATTTTCAGCTGAGGATGTACTTTTCCCAGTGGGCGCGGGTGATAAACAAAAACGGCTGGCACAAACGGATGACCCAGGCGCTGGCGGACGAGCCCCAGGTGCACAACGCCGTGGGCTACCGGATGCTGGCGGCGGTGTGCCGCAAGTTTCTGCCCGGCGTGCCCATCCTGGACGCGGTGGAGACCACGAATCTCGGCGGCGGGGTGGACGTCTGGGTGCCCAAGCTGGACACCTGGGAAAAGCACGAACAGGCCTTCCGCCGTCTGCAGGCGGCGGGGGAGGAGATGTGGTTCTACACCTGCGCCTTCCCCGCGGGGCGGGCGGTGAACCGCTCCATGGACCTGCCCCTCACCGTCAGCCGGGGGCTGCTGTGGCTGGCCGCCCGGGAACAGTTCAGCGGCTACCTCCACTGGGGCTTCAACTACTACATCGGCCCGGACATCTGGCACAGCGCCTGCTGCCCCCACAAGGGCGCGCTGCTGCCCGCCGGGGACGCCCACATCGTCTACCCCGGCCCCGACGGTCCCTGGCGCAGCCTGCGCTTTGAGGCCCAGCGGGGCGGCGCGGAGGACTGCGAGCTGCTGCGCCTTCTGCAGCGGACGGACCCCGGGGCGGTGAAGGCCCTGACAAAAGAGGTGTGCGCCTCCTCCACCGCCTACACCGCCGACGGCGGGACGCTGCTGGCCGCCCGCCGCCGCCTTCTGGAAAAGTTGGAGGGTGAAACGGCCGCCTGCTGACGGCGCTTTTCCCCGAAAAACAGAATGCGCGGTTTTCTTGCGGTCCCGGGCCTTTCCCACACGGAAGAAAAAGAGCGTCCCGATGCCCAAAGGCATCGGGACGCTCTTTTTGTCTGTTTTGACGGGCCGCGCCGCCGGGAGACCGGCCCCCTCAGCCCGCCCGGGCCAGGAATTCTTCGATGGCCGCCACGGTCTGCGCCTGCTGTTCCTCCGCGGAGATGGCGGCGGGCAGGTCCCCTTTCTGGGGGCCGTAGTTGCCGAACTGGGCGTGGTTGCCGTCCTCGATCTCCACGATGTTCTCGGTGTAGTCGATGTGGTCCTCCACGCTCTGGTTCAGCGAGCCGTAGACGGTGAGGGTCTTTTCGTCGGGATAGTCCCCGTAGATGTAGGCTCCCAGCAAGATCAGGCCGTCCACCTCCTCCGGGTGCTTTGAGGCAAAATCCGAGGCCATGGCCCCGCCCATGGAGTGGCCCGCCACATACCAGTGCTCTATCTGCGGGAACAGGGGGAACACATCCTGGGCCGCGCCGGGGTCAAAGATGGCCATGTTGAAGGGCATGTGCACCAGCACGCAGGTGACGCCGGTCCGGCGGATGCGGTCCAGCAGGGGCAGATAGGCCTCGGCCTCCACCTTTGCGCCGGGATAAAAGACGATGCCGGTGTCGGAGGGCACCGAGGGTGACAGGATGGTGAAGTCCCCCTCCACCGTGATACCTGTGCCCCGGGCCATCACCTCCAGCGCCACATCTTCCGCCCGGTAATAGTCCGACACGTACCAGAAAAAGGCCCCCGCGCACAGCGCGGCCACCGCCGCCGCGACGCCCGCCGCTGCCAGCAGCTTTTTTCGGACCGAATGTTTCATGCGTCCATCCCCCTCATCCTGTTATATGCCGCCGCTGCGGCATTGCGTGCAAAGTCCATAGCAGCCGTTTTGCCGCTATTATACCACACCTTTGGCGGCCGCGGCAGTCCGGACGCGCCCCAAAGCAGGACCGGCCCGCCAAACAACGGCAGAACGCCCCCGGCCGGCGGCCGGAGGCGCTCTGCAAAAGATGTCTGCGTTCGGTTTTTATGGAGGAAGTTTTTTACCGTCCGCTCATTTGAAATCCGGGTTGGGCGTTGGGAACGCCGCGTCGCAGTCCCGCAGCCAGCCGGCCAGCATGCCGTGGAAGCGCTCCACCAGGTCCGGGTGCCGGGCCGCCACGTCCTTCTTTTCGGCCACGTCGGTCTCCAGGTCGAACAGATGGCGGCTGTTGTCCTCATAGAACTCGATGTACTTCCACCGGCCGCTGCGCAGGGAGGAGCCGGGCGTGCCGCCCTGGTTGCCGTAGTGGGGATAGTGCCAGTAAACGGCCTCCCGGTCCAGGCTGTCCTCTTTGCCCAGCAGCAGCCCGGCAAGGCTCACGCCGTCCACATGCTGCTGCGGCTGCAGCGGCAGGCCCGCCAGCTCCAGCAGGGTGGGGTAGAAGTCCGGGCTGGTGGTGATCTCGTGGCTCACCGCCCCCGCCGGGATATGGCCGGGCCACACCACGGCCAGCGGCTCCCGCACGGCGCCCTCGTACATCCAGCCCTTGCCCTCCGAAAGAGGGTAGTTGCAGGTGGGGGAGCCCTCGGCGGTGGCAAGGCCGCCGTTGTCGGAGGTGAAGATGACGATGGTGTCCTCTTCCAGGCCCTCCTGGCGCAGGGTCTCCACCAGCTGGCCCACCGTCTGGTCCATGGAATAGATCATGGCGGCGTACACCGGGTCGGACTGGATGGTGCGCCGCACCACCCGCTGGTCCTTTTTGGCCTCGATGGGGAAGTGCTCGCCCACCTCGAAGGGGTCCAGCTTGTCCAGGCCCATCTTCCGGCTCTTCTCCTCAAAATAGGCCACCAGGTCCGCCGGCGCCTGCATGGGCGCGTGGACGGCGTAGTGCCAGAAATTCAGGAAGAAGGGCTTTGTCTTGTCCCGCTCGCGGATGAGGCGCACCGCCTCGCTGCCCAGCCGCCGGGTGAGGTACTCGCCCTCCGGTCCGTCGGTGAGGGTCTCCATCTGGTAGGGGCTGAAATAGCCGTGGGCGGGGTGGCCCCAGAAGCAGCCGCCGATGTTCACGTCAAAGCCGTGCTTTTCCGGGTAGGTCTCGTTTTTGCCCAGATGCCACTTGCCCAGGTGCCAGGTCTGGTACCCGGCGTCCTTCAGGCTGGCGGCCAGGGAGTGCTCTGTCAGCGGCAGCCCTTTGATGTAGGGCGCGTCGATCAGCTTGCCCTTGCAGGGGTGGTAGTTCCCGTGGTCGATCCAGTCGGTGAGGTGCAGCCGGGCCGGGTATTTGCCCGAGAGGATGCTCGCCCGGCTGGGCGAGCAGACGGGGCAGGCGGCGTAGGCATTGTCGAAGGACATGCCCCGCTGGAACAGCCGGTCGATGTTGGGCGTCTCGTAGAATTTGCTGCCCTGGCAGGACAGGTCCATCCAGCCCAAATCGTCCAGCAGGATCATAACGATGTTAGGATGTGCCATTTGTTTTTCCCCTTCCCATTGGCGGCGGGGCTCAGATCTCGTACCAGCGGATCTCGTTGGCCGCCATGTCCAGCTCAAAGCTGGCGCCGTCGCCGGTGTAAACGGTGGTGTGCTGCGGCTCGTAGGTGTTGTTCACCACGCAGTACTTGCCGTTTTTCACATAGGCGTGCACTTCCACATTGTAGTTGGAGCTGAACCACTTGTGCAGCTCGCCCTCGCTGTGGCTGGCCCACAGGATGCTGCGGTAGAGCACGCGGCTGTTCTCAAAGCTGTAGGGCAGGCCGCTGATGTAGACCGTGCGGCCGGCGCCGTACTCGTTGGCCGCCATCTGCACTTCCTTGTCCTTCTGCACCAGCACCTGAGCGCCTTCCAGCGCGTAGATGCTCTTCTTGCCCTCGCCGAAGTCCACCTCGTCCTTCACGTCCGCCAGGATGAAGTGGCCGGGATGCTCCTCCCAGTTGTACTTGTCGTAGTTCAGGGTCATGCCCGTCTCTTTTTCCACGCCCAGCGCAGACGCAAGCTGCAGGTAGTGGCCCTGGTACTGGTGGCCGGAGGGCTCGCCCACGCCGATGAAGCCGCCGCCCCGGCGGATGAAGCCCCGGATGGCCGCCGACACAGCCGGGTCCTCCCAGACCGCGCCGCCGGTGTGGGCGGTGTCGCCGTCGCCCACGTTCACCAGCACGTCCACCTCGTTCAGGATGGACGGGTCCGCCTTGACATCGTCAAAGCTGATGAACCGCACGTCGAAGGGCGCGCCGGACAGCGCCTCGATGACGCCGGCGTAGCTGTAGTTCTGCTTCTGATACAAAGCGTGGTGCACCATATGGCAGCCCCAGCTGCGGGCCTTGCCCCAGCTGTTCAGCACCGCCACCGTCTTGATGCAGTAGGCGGTGGTGCCCTTGGCGTTCTCGTAGAGTTCGCGGAACTCGTTGCACACGCTCTCCACATAGTCGATGAATTCAGGGAACTCCAGAGCCAGTTTCAGATAGCCGCCGTAGCCGATGCGGTCCACCGGCTTGCGCAGGATAGCCCGCCGCGCAGTGACCCAGTTTTCCTTGGCTTCCTTCACCGGGTCGCCGCCCTCGTGGAAGGTGTCGGGGAAGAAGTAGGGCAGGAAGCGGCCCTCGGTGTATTTCACGCCGGGGATGTCGCTGATGAGGCGCAGGGTGCTGCCATTGCCCACGCTGCCCACCACCGCGTCCAGCCCGATGGAGGCGAACTCCGGCATGTAGGGCTCGGTGCCGATCCAGTGGTCGCCCAGGAACATCATGGCTTCCTTGCCCAGCTCGTGGGTGATGTCCACCATCTCCTTGGCCAGCTTTGCCACCTCGCGCCGCTGGAAGGCCATGAAGTCCTTGAACTCCTTGCTGGGCACACGGTACTGGTTGTTGTAGTAGCCCTGGTCGATGATGTACTCGGGGCGGAACTTATAGCCCACTTCTTTCTCAAACTGCTCCAGGATGTAGGGGGACACGGAGGCGGAATAGCCGTACCAGTCCACATACTTCTCCCGCTTGAGCTTGTCGAACACCAGGGTGAACTGGTGGAAGAAGGTGGTGTAGCGGATGACGTTCACATAGGGGTGCTCGGCGATGTACTTGCGCAGGCGCTCCATGGTGAACTTGTGGGTCTTGGGCTGGCGCACGTCGAAGGTGATCTGGTGCTCAAAGTCCTTCCAGTCGTTGGTCACCGCGTTGTACATGTGCACGGGGTCCCAGATGAGGTAGGCCAGAAAGCTCACGGTGTACTCGTGGTAGGCCTCGGGCGCGGGAATGACCACGCAGCCGGCGGCCTCGTCGTAGCTCCAGGCGTCGGCGGGCAGCGGCTGGCCGGTGGTGCGGTCCATGACCTCCCACCAGCGCTTGACGTCGTCCCGGGTGTTGACCTGCATCAGCTCCTCCGAGATGCCCTGCATCAGGGGGATGCGCAGCTCCCCGCCGTCGGAGGTGTAGAAGCCGGTCATGATGTAGCACTGCTGCACCTCGTCCGGGTTCGCCTTGGCCCAGGCGTTGTCCTTCCGGGTGGTGTAGTAGGTGGAGTAGATCTTCGCCCCCACCTTGGTCAGTTCCTCGGGGAACTCGGTGCCGTCACAGTCGCGGATGGCGTCCGCCCCCCAGCGCTTCAAGATCTCAATAGTCTGGGGCACAACGTCCAGATTGGTGGGGATCGTCACGCGCCCCGTTTTCAGAGTGTTTTCGCTCATCTCTCGTCCTCCGCAAAGTCAGTTTGAAAATTGCCGGTTCAGCCGCCCGGCTTTATCTGGGCCTTTTTCTTCATGCGGACCAGGCCCTCCGGCACAAGGCCGGTGTCGTAATCCAGCTGGAGTTTTTCATAGTCCGGCTCGCTGCGCTGGCGGGTGCAGCCGGTGTAGTCCCAGGTGGCCTTGGCCGCCTGGTCGTTCCAGGGCCGGCGCTCCCAGCAGTAGCCCCGCAGCGGGTCCCGCACGTCGTTCATGTGGGCCAGCAGGCGCTGCAGCAGCCCGGCGCGCACCTCGAAGAGCGCCGGGTCGTTCAGCCGGTTGGTCATTTCGTAGGGGTCCGTTTCCAGGTCATACAGTTCGTCCTCCGAGAGGAGGTTGAGCACCAGCTTGTAGCGCCCGTCATAGATGCAGCGCATGGGCTGGAAGCCGCCGAAGCCGTCGTGGTCGGTCTCGTAGCGGCCGAATTCGATGAACACGTCCCGCGAGGCGGGCCGCTCGCCCTCCATCAGGGGCAGCAGGCTCTCGCCCTGCAGCATCATGGGCTTGTTTTCAAAGCCGAAGAAGTCCCAGATGGTGGGGGCGATGTCGATGTGGGAGACCGGCGTGTCGATCTCGCCTTTGCCGAAGCCCCGCAGGATCATGGGCACATGGCAGATCTCCTCGTAGGCGGCGGGGCCCTTGGCGTACATGCTGTGGGATTCCAGCATGTCGCCGTGGTCGGTGGTGTAGAGCACCGCCGGCCGGTCGGCCTGCTCGTTGATGGCGGCCACCACCCGGCCGATCTCATAGTCCACAAAGCTGTTGCAGCCGAACAGCGCCCAGGCGTTCAGCCGCAGGGCCTCCCGGTCCTGGAAGCGCCGCGGCCCGGACCAGACCTGCTGGTGGACGGGCTTGTTTTCCAGCGTGTCGTAGACGTTGGGGCGCTTGGGCATGTCGTAGTCCCGGTACATGGAGGCGTAGGGCTGGGGGCACAGGGAGGGGCCGTGGGGCTCGTCGAAGCTCACCACCAGGAAGTAGTCCTCGTCGGCGTGGCTGCGGATGAAGTCCACCGCCCGGGAGGCGCACCGGTGGGCAAAGGTGAACTCCTCCGGGATGTCCTCCTTTTCCATGGTGCTGGTCTGGCGGGACTTATAGCGCTCCTTGTCGGTGAGCTCCTCCAGATAGTTGCGCATGTCGTACCACACGTCGGGGTCCCAGCCTTCGGGGGCGGTGCCCAGGCCGAAGTAGTCGCCGCCGTCCAGGTGCCACTTGCCGATGTAGCCGGTGTAAACGCCCTTGTCGGCCAGGCGCTGGCCGATGGTGCGCACGTTCAGCCCCGGGGCCACGCAGTTGGTGTAGGAGCCGTTGATGCAGGGGTACTGGCCGGTGAAGATGGCGGAGCGGGCCGGCCCGCAGACCGGCTGCACCGTGTAGGCCTTGTTGAACTTGACGCCCTCGGCGGCCAGCGCGTCGATGTTGGGCGTTTTGATGCCCACGTCCTGGTAGCAGCTGACCATGTCCAGCCGCTGGGTGTCGGTCATGATCAGCACGAACTGCTTTTTGCTCATTCCTTGATGCCACCTCCGGTGACGCCGGCAATGATCTTTTCCGACAGGAACAGGTACAGGATGAAGGTGGGCACCACCACGATCATCACCGAGGCGAACAGCTCGGCCCATTTGCCGTTGGTGGACATGGCCTGGATGAGGCTGTAAAGGCCGTAGGCCAGGGGACGCACCTCGCTGCTGGTGGCAAAGATCATGGCCACAAAGAATTCGTTCCAGATGTTCACGAAGAGGAAAATGCCCACCGTGATGATGCCCGGCTGCGCCAGGGGCAGCATGATCTTGAAGAAGGTCTTGATGGGGGTGCAGCCATCCACCGCCGCCGCCTCCTCAAAGGTGCGGGAGAGGGTGGCGAAGAAGTTGAGCAAAAAGAAGGTGCAGAAGGGCACGTTCAGGCAGATGTACAGCACCAGCAGGGTCAGGTGCTTGTTGAGCAGGTCGTACTTCACCGCGATGGAATAAAGGGGCAGCACGACCATGATCTGCGGGATGCTCAAAAACAGCACCAGCAGGTTGGTGAGGACCTTGTTGTAGAAGAACTTGAAGCGGCTGAGGGCATAGGCGCAGGGGGCCGAGAGGAGCAGGGCGCCGCTCACGCCGAAGCCTGCGTAGATCAGGCTGTTGAGGAAGTATTTGCCCATGTTGCCCTTGGTCCAGGAATAGATGTAGTTTTCAAAATGCAGGCCGCTCTGAAGCATCTGGTTGGAGAAGATCTCCTTGGTCGTGGAAAAGGACGCGGCAACGATCCAGCTCAGCAGCGCCACCTCAAAGAGCACCCACAAGACCAGAATAATGTAGCCGGGAAGCAATCGGGCTTCTTTTTTCACATTCAGCGGCTCGACATACTTCTCCGCTTTTCTTTTCTTGCTCACAGATAATCCCTCCTTAGAACGTGATCTCGTCGCCTTTGAAGATGCGGCTGATGATCGCAAAAGCCACGCCGGCGGCGAGCATCACCATGACGCAGATGGCCGCGCCCAGGCCGGCATTGGTCTCGGTGTAGGCGGAGGCCATGTCGCCGAAGGTGGTGCGGATCATGTAGTACATGGGGGTCATGATCTGGGCGGAAGCGTCGCGGTTGCTGGAGAACATCTGCGACCAGATGTAGAAGCCCAGGGTGCCGGTGGTCCACAGGGTCAGGGTGGTCTTGAACACGCCCTTGAACAGCGGCAGGGTGATGTGGAAGAAGGAATGGACGCCGGAGGAACCGTCGATCTTGGCGGCCTCGAAAATATCCTGGGGGATCTTTTCGATCTCGGCGATGTAGATCAGCATGTAGTAGCCCACCGCGCCGAAGCAATAGGCCACCATCATGGCCAGGAACAGATGGTCCGGCGAGGTCCACTGGAACTGGGCCATGGAGTCCCAGCCGATGGCCGCGAAGATGTTGTGGAACAGGCCCCAGTTGGCGTTGTAGGCATAGTGGATCCACATGTTGGCCAGGGCCACCGCCGAGATGATGTTGGGCAGGTAGATGGCCGCGCGCCAGAACGACTTGCCGCGCACGCCGGAGGTGAGGATCACCGCAAAGAGCATGGCGATGCACATGATAACGAGGCCGCCGAACACCCAGATCTTCGCAAAGGTGACCCAGGTCTGGCGGAACAGCGGTGTGCCGAGAAGCTGCGTATAGTTCGACACGCCGACGAACGACCACTCGGACATTTTGCTCACCACGTTATCAATGGTGAAAAAACTCATAAGGATGGTCCGGATCACGGGATACACAAAGACCAGCGCGATCGCGATCATGGCAGGGATCGTGAAGACCGCGATCATTATGTTTCTGCTTCTTGATTTCATGCTTGTCCCTCCGCAACAATGGAGCATTTTACGCAAAATGCGGCGGCAGAGTCTGCCGCCGCAAAATAGACCTTGATTATTTGCCGGTCACAGCCGATTTGCAGGCCGCGAGGAAAGAAGCTGCGTCGGTCTGACCGCCCAGCAGTTTCTGGACCTGCTCTTTGTAGATGGGGGTGAAGTCGGCGTTGTACTGGATGCCGAAGCCGTAAGGCACGTTGGTGGTGGTGGAGTTCAGCACGCCCTTGGCGCACTCCAGCATGGCGGGCCACTCGGTGTCGCTGGCAGAGGGGATGGAGTTGGTCTGCTCGCTCATCATCTGGTCGTACTTGCCGGTGGTGCAGAAGGAAGCGAAGTAGAAGGCCAGCTCGGGATCGGTGGCGTTCTTGGCCACCTGCATGGCCTGCATGCCGATGGTGTTCACGTCGATGCCGTACTCGGAGCCTTCAGGCGCGGGGAAGGCAAAGCAGCCCCAGTTGAACTCGTCGCCGGTGATCTCCTTGACCTCGTTCAGCATGTAGGAGCCCACCAGATACATGGTGGCGTTGCCCATGGCGACCTCATTCTGGCCGGCGGGGTACTTGTTGGAGGCGGAGTTCACGCTCATGTAGCCCTTGTCCCACAGCTCCTGCATGGCGTTGGCGGCCTCCACCACAGCGGGATCGTCCCACAGGGTGCCCTCAGAATCGGAGATCAGCTGGCCGATGAAGTCCAGGCCCTTCAGGCGGCCCAGATAGCTGGCGAAGGGAAGCACCACGTATCCGTCGTCAACAGACAGCGGGGTGAAGCCGGCGTTCTTCAGGGTCTCGCAGACGTCCAGGAACTCGTCCCAGGTCTCGGGCTCTTTGGTGATGCCGGCGGCCTCGAACTGGTCCTTGTTGTAGAACATGCCGATGACGGTGGGGGTGTAGGGCACGGCCAGGATCTCATCGGTGCCGCCGGCGCTCTTCACCGCTTCCATCAGGGTGGGGTTGGCCACGTCGTTGTAGGTCTTGCCGTCCAGAACGGGGTTCTCGGCGGCCATCAGCTCGGTCAGGTCATAGCCGTAGCTGGCGTAGTTGGGCAGAACGGCGTCCACGGGAGAATCCCACAGGTCGTACTGACCGGCGTCCAGGCTGGCCTGGATGGTCTTGCGCACGTCGCGGCCCATCCAGTCAACGGTGATCTCCACGTCGGGATACAGGGTGGTGAATTCCTCGATGGCAGCCTTGATCACGTCGGCCTGCGCCTCGGTCTCGCTCCACATGGAAGCGTAGCGGATGGTACCGGACAGGGTGCCGGCAGCCGGCTGGGAAGCGCCGGAAGCAGGGGTGGAAGTGCCCGCGCTCTGGCTGGTGCCTGTTCCTCCGCAGGCGACGAGCCCGATCGAAAGAGCAGCCGCCAAAATGAGAGACAATGCCTTTTTCATATTGGGAGTCCTCCTTTTTAATAAAACGTGCTGCCGAATTCTTGGCAGACTTTATATTTTTACTATATATAACTTGCGGTTCTTCGTCAATATACATTAGTCACAAAGTTCAGATAAATTAATTGTCAAAATCGCCCCTTGCAAAAAAACGCTGTAATATAGCTGTAAACAGCGGTTTCTCCTCCTTCGGCATTTTGAGGCAGAGCCGCTGCCGCCGCGGTTCCAGGCCGAAAAAACGATAACGCCCCGCGGAAGGCGCAGCAAGAAATATTAATCATCGCAAAAGCAGTACAATCCACCTGCGGCCCCGTTTTTATGGGCGGGAAGGGGTTTGACGGTGTTTTCACAAGGTTTGCCGCCTTTTTTCGCCAAAACCGCCCGCGCAACAGCCGGGAGCCAACAAACAACAAATAATCAATGACAGCCCCCAAAAGCAAATGTTATAATGAAAAAAACGCCCGAAAAGCCAACGTTTTGGGCGTTCGTTTGCTTTTTGGCGGCAGCCGCCGGGCGGCTCAAAACAGGCATATTATAATAAGGAGTTGTTATCCCATGGCATACAACATCATTTTTTATTTCACCGATCAGCAGCGCTGGGATACCTGCGGCTGCTTCGGCCAGCCGCTGGACATCACTCCAAATCTGGACCGGCTGGCCCGGGAGGGCGTGAAGTTCAACAATGCCTTCTCGCCCCAGCCGGTGTGCGGCCCCTGCCGCGCGCTGTTCCAGACCGGCCGTTACGCCACCGACACCGGCTGCTTCCGCAACAACATCATGCTGCCCGCCAACGTCAAAACGCTGGCGAACTATCTGGAGGAGGCCGGCTACGAGACGGCGTATGTGGGCAAGTGGCATCTGGCCAGTGACGGCGACATGGACGGCCACAACACCGTGGACCACACCGTGACCGCCGTGCCCCGGGAGCTGCGGGGCGGCTACACCGGCTACTGGCGGGTCGCGGATGTGCTGGAGTTCACCTCCCACGGCTACGACGGCTATGTCTTTGACGAAAACGACCGGCGCATCGATTTCAAGGGCTACCGGGCGGACCGCATCAACGACATGGCCCTGGAATTCCTGGATGTGCGCGACGAGACAAAGCCCTTCTTCATGACCATTTCCCAGATCGAGCCCCACCACCAGAACGACCGGGGCCACTACGAGGGGCCGGTGGGCTCCAAAGAGCGCTTCAAGAACTTCGTTCTGCCCCACGACCTGGAGGTGCTGGGGGGCAACGCCGCCGAGGAATACCCCGACTACCTGGGCCAGTGCGCCAGCCTGGACGAGAACCTGGGCCGCCTGGTGGAGCGGCTGAAGGCCAAGGGCCTTTACGACAACACCGTCATCCTCTACGCCTCCGACCACGGCTCTCACTTCAAGACCCGCAACAGGGACGCGCACCTGAACGGCGGCGACGACTACAAGCGCACCTGCCACGACAGCGCCCTGCACGTTCCCCTGGTGATCGCGGGCGGCCCCTTCCGGGGCGGCGTGGCGGTGGAGGAGCTGGTGAGCACCGAGAGCCTGCCCAAGACCATCCTGGCCCTGGCGGGGGTGGACGTGGGGGACGCCATGATCGGCGAGGACCTGCTGGACGTGGTGCAGAAGAAGGAGCCCGGCCGGCCCGACCGGGTGTTCGCCCAGATCTCCGAGAGCCGGGTGGGGCGCTGCGTGCGCACGCCGGACTATCTCTATTCCGTCTACGCCCCCGGCAAGGACGGCGGCAAGACCGCCGCGTCGGACGTCTACGCCGACGACTTCCTCTATGACCTGAAGGCCGACCCCTGGCAGCTGCACAATGTGGTGGACGACCCCGCCTATGCCGACGCGAAGCGGCAGCTGCGCGGCTGGCTGCTGGACTGGATCGAAAAAGCGGAAGGGTACCGCCCCGCCATTCTGGACGAAGAATGAGCCGCGGCGGGCCGGCCGCCTATAAACACTAAGGAAGTGAACCGAATGCCCCCTGTCAACGTTCTCATCAAGCCCGCCTCCTCCGCCTGCAACATGACCTGCGCCTACTGCTTTTACCGGGACGTGGCCAGCCACCGGCAGGAAGGCTTTCAGGGGATGCTCTCGCCGCGGCTCATGGAAGAGGTGGTCGCCGGCGCGATGGAGTTTGCCGAGCACAGCTGCTCCTTCCTCTTTCAGGGCGGCGAGCCCACCCTGGCCGGGCTGGATTTTTACCGGCAGGTGGTGGAGCTGGTCAAAAAGCACGAAAAGCCGGGGGTGAAGGTCAGCTACGCCATCCAGACCAACGCCTTCCGGCTGGACGAGGAATGGTGCGCCTTTTTCAAGGAGCACGATTTTCTGGTGGGCGTCTCGCTGGACGGGCCGGCGGAGCTGCACAACCTCAACCGCACCGACCCGGCGCAGAACGGCACCTTCAACGACGTCATGCGCTCGGTGGCTCTGCTGAAAAAGCACGGGGTGACCTTCAACATCCTGTGCGTGCTGACGGGCAAAAACGCCCGCAGCATCGAGCGCATCTACCGCTTTTTCCGCAAGCAGGGGCTGGACCACATCCAGTTCATCCCCTGCCTGGAGCCGCTGGGCCAGGAGCGCGGGCGGGAGCGGTACCATCTTTCCGTGGAGGAATACGGCGAGTTCCTCATCCGCGTGTTCGACCTGTGGTTCCAGGACCTGCTCAGCGGGCAGTATGTGAGCATCCGCCACATCGACAACTGGCTGCAGATCCTGCTGGGGGGCCAGCCCGAGGCCTGCGGCATGGTGGGCAGGTGCTCCATCCAGTTCGTGGTGGAAGGGGACGGCGGCGTGTACCCCTGCGATTTTTACGTGCTGGACGAACTGCGGCTGGGCACGGTGGGGGAGAACTCCTTCGCCGAGATGGCCCAAAGCGCCGCCGCACGGCAGTTTTTGCAGTGTTCGACACCGGTGCCGCCGGAGTGCGCCCGCTGCCGCTGGTACGTGCTGTGCCGCAACGGCTGCCGCCGGGACCGGCTGACCGGCGCGGACGGCCTGCCGGGGCGCTCCTGCTACTGCGACGCTTTGCAGCGGTTCTTCCGCGAGCGGGCCGGCCGCCTGCAGCAGGCCGCCGCCATCCTGGCGCGCTGGCGCTGAGCCGCTTTTTCCAAAAGCGAAACCGTCCCCCCGCCGGGCATCCGGCAGGGGGACGGTTTTTTCTGTGTGGTTCACTGGGAGACCGGGGAGCCTTTTTCCTCCGCGTCCTCCCGGGCGGGCTCTTCCTGCGCGCCGCCGATGAGCTTGTTCTGGGCCATGACCCGGTATTTCGCCGGGCTCATCCCCTCCGCTTTGCTGAAGCGCTGGGAGAAGTAGCCCAGCGACGAGAAGCCGGTGATCGAGGCGATCTGCTTGATGGCGAAATCCGTTGTGCGCAACAGATACTTGCTCTCCTCCAGCCGCAGCGTCTGGACGTACTGGATGGGGGACATCCCGTAGCTCTGGCTGAAAATGTGGGCCAGATAATACTTGTTGACCTGGATCTTCTGGGCCAGCTGGTCCAGCGCGATGTCCTCACGGAAATGGGCGTCGATGTATTCCTTCGCCGCGGCGGCCTTGTTCTGGTGGGTCAGGTCGGCCTCCTGCACGCGGGAGGTGATGTTGGTCTGCCGCATCAGGCAGATGAGCAGGATGTCCAAAAGATGGCCGCACACTTCCTCGTAGTCGTTCTTCTTGTTCTTGGCCTCCTGCAGCATGGCCAGCAGATACCGCTGGATCTCCTCGGCGGCTTCGTTGAAGTGGATGATGCTGAAATCCTGCTTCGGGTCCAGTTCGGCGCTCATCTTTATCCCGCGGATGCCGAGCACGATGTATTCCAGCGGGTCGTCCACCATGCTGGTCTCCGTGTGTTCGATGTTCGGGTTCAGGATCACCATGTCCCCCACGGACACCTTATAATAGGAATCCCGTATCTGGAATTTGCCCGCACCGCCGATGACATAAAACACTTCGGTGAAATTGTGCGTGTGGGGGAAGCTGTACCAGTCGCCATTATATTTTGCGGAACTGATGTATAAAAGTTTGGCTCCCGAATTATGCAGCTGAAATTCCCGTTCTGTAAAATCGTAGCGATCTGTGCTCATA
>NZ_CALXHK010000042.1:0-18627 GCF_944388085.1 Candidatus Allofournierella excrementigallinarum
GACAAGTACAACTGGGAGGAGCATCCCGGCCACTTCATCCTGGCGGACGTGAAAGGCGCGGTGGATTTCGGCGAAGGCAAAAAGAACATCTACGCGCTGGAAGGCGCCCAGGTGCTGGTGCAGAAGGACAGGGAAGTGCAGATGGCGGCCAACGAGTACGGTGCGGGCCGCGCGGTCTACATCAGCGGCCTGCCCTACAGCTTTGAGAACAGCCGCGTGCTCTACCGCAGCATCCTGTGGGCCAGCCACAGCGAGGGCGAGCTGCACAAGTGGTTCAGTTCCAACTATAATGTGGAAGTGTACGCCTATGTGAAGAACGGCAAGTACTGCGTGGTGAACAACACCTACGAGCCCCAGCACACCACCGTCTACACCGGCGAGGGCTCCGGCTTTGAACTGGATCTTGCGGCCAACGAGATCCGCAACCAGACCAAGGAAGGCTTCCGCTGGGGTTCCTTCGCCCTGCCCAACATCGCTGAGGGCGGCGACGGCGCCGAGAGCAACAACTACGGCGCCCAGTGCTTCGCCATCAACAAGGACACCCAGTACCCCAACGCCGCCTTCGCCCTCGTCGAGTGGCTGACCAGCGGCGAGTGGGACCAGAAGCTGGCTGACGAGACCATGGGCGTGCCCATGGCCAACGACGCCAACTGGCCTGAGGCTCTGTCCGACGCCAAGGCTGTGATCGACAGCACCACCCAGCGCCTGTCCTGGGCCGTGGATATGGAAAACGACGCCAATGTGAACGCTGCCATCAAGACCAACCTGGCTCTGATGATCAGCGGCCAGCTGGACGCCCAGGGCTTCGCTGATGCCTTTGGCGCGACCCAGAAGGGCGCGTGACCTGCGTCCTCCCAAAAGGAGATCATGCGGGGCGGCGGCAATGCCGCCGCCCCGCATTCATTTGAGCAAACGCAGCGCATGAACTGCGTTTGCTCCGTGTTAGTAAGAATGGAGGACAAAAAGCGATGGCAAAACAGAAGAAAAAGACCTCCCAAAGCCCACTGCGCAATCGGAACACGTCCATGCTGGTGCTCTTCCTTGCTCCGGCGACACTGCTGTATCTGATGGTTTTCCTGTATCCGTCGGTGCGCACTGTGGTGATGAGTTTCTTTAAGGTGGAAGGCGTCACCGATCCGGTCTCCGCCTGGCAGTTCAACGCAGGGAAGAACTACATCGACGCTTTCAACGACACGCTGTTCCGCTCGGCAATGACGAACCTGGGCAAGCTGTGGCTCATCGGCGGCGTGGCGGTCATGCTGCTGGCCCTGCTGTATGCGGTGGCACTGACCAGCGGCCTGCGGGCAAAGAGCTTCTTCCGCAGCGTCATCTACCTGCCGAACCTTGTGTCGGCGGTGGCCATGGGCACCATGTGGCTGTACTATGCGTTCAGCAAAGAGGACTACGGCCTGATGAACACCATCCTCGGCTGGTTCGGCGTGGACAACGTCATGTGGACGGACCCGGCACATAAGTTCTGGAGTATGCTCATCGCGTATTGTTTCGGCATGGTGGGCTATCACATGCTCATCTTTATGAGCGGCATTGAGCGCATCGGCAACGACTTCTATGAAGCCGCCACCATTGAGGGCGCCAATGTGTTCCAGAAATTCTTTTACATCACGCTGCCGCTGCTGCGCGGCTCCATCCGCACCAACCTGGTGATGTGGACTGTCTCCAGCGTGGGCTTCTTCATCTGGGGCCAGGTCTTCGACCCGGTCAACCTGTCCTCCCAGACGGTCATGCCGCTGAACTACATGTACGAACTGGTGTTCGGTTCTTCCAACGCGGCGCAGGCCGTGCGTAACTCCGGCATCGGCGCGGCCATCGGTGTGATGATGGCGGCCATCGTTGTGCTGGTGTTCACCTTGACCAACTTCATCGTCAAGAACGACGACGTCGAGCTGTAAGGAGAGGTGCGAAACATGGCTAAAACGAAAGAGAAAAAACTCCGCGAACCGTTCCGCATCAAAAAGGAGATCCCCCTGCTGCCCGGCTACATCATGTGCGTCGCCTGGGTGGTGTTTACCGTCATGCTGGTGGGCTGGGTCATGCTGGCCCCGCTTTCCACCAGCCGCGAGATCCTGGGCGGCCAGCTGTTTGAGTTCGCCTCCGGCTTCCATTGGGAGAACTACTCCAATGCCTGGAGCTCTCAGAAGGTGGGCGTGTTCTTCGTCAACTCGCTGATCTACACCGCCATCTCCTGCACCATCATCATCGTGGTGGCATCCCCGGCGGCCTATGTGCTCTCCCGCTTCCGGTTCCGGGGCAACATGTTCCTGCAGAACATGTTCGCCACCGCGCTGGGCATCCCGGTCATCATGATCATCATGCCTCTGTTTTCGGTCATCACCAGTCTCAAGCTGACCAACACCCGGGGCCTGATCATCTTCCTGTACATTGCGATGAATGTTCCGTTCACCATCTTCTTCATGCTTTCCTTCTTCCAGAACCTCTCCTTTACCTTTGAGGAGGCCGCCGCCATCGACGGCTGCAGCCCCATCAAGACCTTCTGGAAGATCATGTTCCCCCTGGCGCAGCCCGGCATCATCACCGTTACCATCTTCAACTTCATCACCATCTGGAACGAGTTCTTCATGTCCATGCTGTTTGCCAGCAAGTCGGCAGTCCGCCCCATCGCCGTGGGCTTGTACAACATGGTCAAGGGCATGCAGTACACCAACGACTACGGCGGCATGTTCGCCGCGGTGGTCATCGTGTTCGCGCCCACCTTCTTTTTGTACATCTTCCTGTCCGACAAGATCATCGCCGGCGTCACCGGCGGCGCCATCAAGGGCTGATGGTTCCATGATCCAAACGAAAAAGCGCGCGGCAGCCGCCGCGCGCTTTTTCGTTTGGCAAAATTTCGAGATATTGGGCGCGGCGGATTTTCTTTATCAAGAACTTGTGGTATAATGTTTGAAGCAACGCCGGGCGGCCCGCTTTAAAACAGGGCCCGCGCCGCTCAGAAAGATACTGTTCTTCGAGAGGGAATCTATGTCACAGGAACTTGACCGGGCTTTTGCGGCCCTTCGGGATAAATTTATCGAGAGCCGGTTTGAACGGCTGAACCAGACGCAGAAAGAAGCGGTGTTCTGCACCGAGGGCCCGCTGCTCATCCTGGCCGGCGCGGGCAGCGGCAAGACCACGGTGCTGGTGAACCGCATCGCCAACATCATCCGCTTCGGCCAGGCGCATCACTCCGAACGGCTGCCCCGGCCGGCAACGGAACAGGACCTGAAAAGCCTGGAAGCCGCCCTTGCAGGGCAGGATATCGCGCCTTCGCTTTGGCCGATGCTGCGTTTGGAGAACGCCCGCCCCTGGAACGTGCTGGCCATCACCTTCACCAACAAGGCGGCAGGGGAATTGAAAACCCGCCTTGCCGCCATGCTGGGGGAGACGGAGGGCGCGGACGTGAACGCCTCCACCTTCCACTCGGCCTGTGTGCGGATGCTCCGGCGCGACGCTGATAAACTGGGCTTTCCCAAAAGCTTTACCATCTATGACACCAGCGACCAGGAACGGGCAATGAAGGAAGTCTACAAGCAGCTGCTTGTGGACGACAAATTCCTGCCAGTGAGAAGCGCTCTGGGCCAGATCGGCCGCATGAAGGACCAGCTCATCAGCCCCGAAGAAGCGCTGGAAGCGCCCGCCAGCAACACCAAGGCGGTGCTGCTGGCCAAGGTGTACGCCGCCTATGCCAGACGGCTGAAAAGCGCCGGCGCGATGGATTTCGACGACCTGATTTATCATACCGTCCGCCTTCTGCAGCAATATGCAGACGTGCGGGAATACTATCAGCAGAAGTACCAGTATATCCTTGTAGACGAGTATCAGGACACCAGTGTGGCCCAGTTCCATCTGGTGCGCCTGCTCACCGGGCCGAAACAGAACGTCTGTGTGGTGGGCGACGATGACCAGAGCATCTACCGTTTCCGGGGCGCCACCATCGAGAACATCCTGAACTTCGAGCAGCATTTCCCCGGCGCAAAGGTCATCCGGCTGGAACAGAACTACCGTTCCACCTCCAACATCCTGAACGCGGCCAACTGCGTTATAAAAAACAACCAGGGCCGCAAGGGCAAGACCCTCTGGACAAACAACGGCGAGGGCGACAAGGTCCACTGCTACACCGCTGAGAATGAGCAGGACGAGGCCAGCCACATCGCTTCCATCATCGGCGGCCATCTGAAAGAGGGCGCCCGCCTGCGGGATCACGCTGTGCTCTACCGCATGAACGCCCAGTCCAGCCCCATCGAGACATACTTCGCCCGGGCGGGCATCCCATACAAGATCGTGGGCGGCCAGCGGTTCTATGACCGCAAGGAAGTCAAGGACATCCTTTCCTATATGTCCATCGTTGCCAACCCCGCCGACGACCTGCGCCTGCGCCGCATCATCAACGAGCCGGCCCGCAAGATCGGCGGCACCACGCTGGACAAGATGGCGGAGATCGCCTCCGGCCTCGGTGTCAGCCTGCTGGAAGTGTGCCATCACGCCGCCGACTACCCCACCATCAGCCGGGCGGCCGGGGCGCTGAACGGGTTCTGGAACATCTACCAAAAGCTGGTGGAGGCGGCGGACACCCTGCCGCTGGACGCTTTTGTCACCGAGATTTTGCAGATCACCGGTTACAAAAAGATGCTGGAGAACCTGGGTGATGAGGGCGAATCCCGCCTGGAGAACATCGGGCAGCTGATCTCCAGCGTCAAGACCTATGCCGACCAGAAGGGCCCGGAAGCCAGCCTTTCCGGCTTTTTGGAGGAAGCGGCCCTCATCTCCGACCTGGACAGCTACGACCAGGAGACCGACGTGGTGGTGCTGATGACCATGCACTCCGCCAAAGGCCTGGAGTTCGACCATGTGTTCATTGTGGGCATGGAGGAAGGGGTGTTTCCCAGCGAGCTCAGCCGCTTCTCGGAAGAGGACATGGAGGAGGAGCGCCGCCTGTGCTATGTGGGCATCACCCGTGCCCGCAAGGAATTGTACCTTTCCTGCAGCCAGAGCCGGATGATTTTCGGCCAGACCCGGCGCAACCGGCCCTCCCGTTTCCTGGAGGAGATCGACGCCGCCCTGCTGGACGAGAAGGCCAGCCCCACGGCGGCCCAGCGCAGCTTTGGCTTTGGCAGCTTCGGCGGCGCTTCGGCGGGTGTTCCGCCCCGGGGAAGCGTCACCGGCTGGACGCCCGGCGCCGGCGGCTGGAACCGCTCTCCTTCGGCAGGCTCCGCCGCGCCTGCCCGCACTGCGGGCTTCGGGCCAACGGTTGGCGTTGCGCCGCAGCCCCGGCCCGCCACCGGCAAAAAACCGGTGTTCAAGCCCGGCGACAAGGTGGAGCACAAGGTGTTTGGCCGGGGCGTGGTCCTCAAAGCCACTCCCGCCGCCGGCGACACCATTGTGGAAATTCAGTTTGAAAAGGCCGGCATCAAAAAGACCATGGCGAATTACGCCCCCCTCACGCTGGTGGAGGGCTGAGAAAGGAAGTTTTGTATGCTTCGAGTGTCCCTGATCGCCCACACCCCCGAACCTGAAAAGGTGGTGGCCGCCGCGGCAAAGCTGTGCTATTCCAGCGCCGGTGTGGACGATCTGCTGGCCGGCCTCACACCGGAAAAAAGCCGGGAATTCGTGGAAAAGCTTGCAAAGCTGGGCCATGAGAGCCCCATCGAGCATGCCAGCTTCACCTTTGCCATCGAAGGGGTCAGCCGCAGCCTGCTGGCCCAGATCACCCGCCACCGCATCGCCAGCTACAGCGTGCAAAGCCAGCGCTATGTGCGGCTGGACGAGTTCGAGTATGTCACTCCGCCAAAGATCGCCGCCGACCCCGAGGCCCTGGACGCCTTCCGGCAGGCAATGGAGCAGCAGGGCGAGGAATACCGGCGCATCGCGGCGCTGCTCAAGGACGGCCACATCCACCGTCTGATGCAGCAGGGGATGAGCGAAAAAGAGGCGTCCCGTAAAGCGGAAAAGCTTGCCATTGAGGATGCGCGTTTCGTGCTGCCCAACGCCTGCGACACAAAGATGATCGTTACCATGAACGCCCGCAGCCTGCACAACTTCTTCAGGCATCGCTGCTGCGCCCGCGCCCAGTGGGAGATCCGGGTGCTGGCGGATGAGATGCTGCGCCTTGTCTATCCCATCGCGCCGGCCCTGTTCGCCATGGCCGGCCCTTCCTGCGTGCGCGGAGCGTGCAGCGAAGGTTCTATGACCTGCGGCGAGGCCGCCGCCATGGGGAAGAAATACGCAGAACTGAAAGAGGAGGCATTGAGGCAGTGAACGGCAGACTGATCGTGATCGAAGGCCTGGACGGAAGCGGCAAAGCCACCCAGGCGGCCCGCCTGACCGATGCGCTGAACGCGCAGGGGAGAACTGTAAAGCAAATTTCCTTTCCGGACTATGCCAGCGATTCCTCGGCCCTCATCAAGATGTATCTGGGCGGCAAATTCGGCAGCCACCCGGGCGACGTGAACGCCTATGCCGCTTCCACCTTTTATTCGGTGGACCGCTACGCCAGCTACAAGACCGGCTGGGGCGGTTTTTACCGCCAGGGCGGTATCGTCGTCTCCGACCGCTACACCACCAGCAACGCGGTGCACCAGTGCTCCAAACTGCCAAGGGAGCAGTGGCCCGCTTTTCTGGATTGGCTGTTCGACTTTGAATATAATAAAATCGGCATCCCTGTGCCGGACCGCGTCGTCTACCTGGAGGCGGACCCCGCCGTCAGCCAGGGGCTGATGACCGCCCGCTACAAGGGTGACGAGAGCAAAAAAGACATTCACGAAAAGGACCTTGCCTACCTGGCCCGCAGCCATGAGGCGGCAGACTACTGCGCCCGCACGCTGGGATGGGTCAAGGTCCCCTGCACCGAGCGGGGGGCGATGCGCCCCATCGAGGCCATCCACGCCGACCTGCTCCAAGCGATCAAGGAGGTTTTATGATCGAATTCCATCCCATCACCATCGACGATTTCGCCTGGGCCGCGCCCATCATGCGTTCCAGCAACTACATGTGCTGCGGTTACTCCTTTGTGACCCAGTTCATGTGGAGCCATGCCTACAATACGCACATCGCCCAATACGACGGCTGGGTGCTCATCCGCAGCGATGTGGGCGACGCCTGCTACTATCTCTGGCCGGCCGGAAAGGGCGGCGACGAGCGCAAGGCCATCGAGGCGATGGAGCGGGACGCCGAGCGCATCGGCCGCCCCATGTATCTCTATTCGGTGACGCTGGAGGCCAAGACCCAGCTGGAGGAGTGGTATCCGGGCAGGTTCACCATCACCTCTGACCGGGCGGACTACGATTATATCTACGAGCAGGCCAACCTGGCCGAGCTGCCCGGGCGCCGGTTCCAGAAGAAACGGAACCATGTGTCTCGTTTTATCAGAGAGAACCCTGACTGGCAGTTCCATCCTCTCACCAAAGAGGACCTGCCGGCCATCCGCGCCTTCAACGACGCCTGGAGCCAGCTGTATGAAAACAAGGACAACCCCGGCATCCAGACCGAGCACACCTCCATCGAGCTGCTGTTCGATCACTTTGACAAGCTGGACCTGCGGGGCGGCTATGTCACGGCGGGCGGCCGCATCGTGGCGTTTTCCTTCGGCAGCCCCATCAACGACCGGGTGTTCGACACGCATGTGGAAAAGGCGCTCTACGATGTGACCGGCGCCTACAACATCATCAACCGGGAGATGGCCCGCAATGTCTGCGCCGGGTTCGACCTCATCAACCGGGAGGACGATGTGGGCGACGAGGGGCTGCGGGCGGCAAAGCTGTCCTACAACCCGGACATCATCGAGCCCAAGTATCTTGCGGCCCTGAACAAATGACCGGGGCGCTGTGCGCCGAAAAGGGAGGGAGAGCGGCCATGGACTGTGTGGCACGGCGGGAAGAATTTCCCGCGCTTGCGAAACTGTTTGTTGATTCCTTTGGAGGGACCGGGCGGTTTGCGATGTCGGTGCTGGAGGATTTCGCCGGAGAGGGGAACGTTTTTGCCGCCCGGCAGGACGGCGTGTGCACCGCGCTGCTTTGCGCCGTGCCGGTGACCCTCTGCGGACGGGAGGGAGCCTATTATTACGGCCTTACCACCCGCCAGAGCCAGCGGGGGACCGGCGTGATGACCGCTTTGATGGACGCCGCCGGGCAGGAACTGGCCCGCCGGGGCGCGGCATTTGCGGCGCTCATCCCCGCGAACGCGCCGCTGTTCGATTTTTACGCAAAGCGCGGCTTTGAAAAGGCCTTCTCAAAGCGGGTGCTGCGCCGGCCTGTCCGCAACAACCTGTGGGCCCAGGCGGAATTTGACACCGTCACCGCAAAGGGCTTGCAGCAGTTTCGCCGAAAGTATGCGCCGAATGCGGTGGAACTGAACGCCGCGGGCTACACTGCGGTGCTCACCGACCTTTACAGCCTGGGCGTTACCAGCGTGTGCTCCGACGAAGGGTACGGCCTTTTCTTCAAAAAGGGGAACGAAATGCGCTTCGTGGAGCTCTTTGCCGGGAGCGACCGCGCGGCCGTGGCCCTTTTGGAGGCTGCCCGCCAGAAGACCGGCGCCGAGGATGCGGTGCTGGAGCTGGGCGGGAGCCAGGCGCTCTTTTTGGGCGAAGGCGCAGCGCGGGATTACGGCATGATCCGCTTCTTTGACCAGCCGTTCGACGTGCGGGACGCGTATATGCGCCTGATGTTGGACGATGAATAAAAAACATACAAAGGTGGAAGTAAAACATGAACAACCAGCCACGGGAAAACAATGAACAGCGCCCGCGCCGCCGCAGGCGGGGGCCCAGCGGCTGCCTGATCGTGCTGCTGCTGTTTGTCGTGCTGCTGATCGGCGGCGGCATCTACGGCGCGTCGGTGATCGGCGAGATCACCGGCAAAAACGCCACCACCGAAGAAGTCACGGTGACGGTGGAGCAGGGCGAGGGCCCCACCACCATCGCGAACCGCCTCGCGGATGCCGGCGTTATCAAGCGCCCGCTGGTGTTCCGCTACTATCTGCGCTACAAAGGGGCGGCGGGCGGCCTGCAGTACGGCGAATTCACCCTGTGCAAGGGCGCAAGCTACGACGAGATCATCGAGACGATGAGCCAGTATGTCAAGCGGGACACCGTCACCATCACCTTCCCCGAGGGCCTCACCGCCCAGCGGATGGCCCAGTTGATGGAGGAAAACGGCCTGTGCACCGCCGAGGAGTTCCTGGCCTGCGCCAACGGCGAGGATGGTTCGGCTTTCAGCCAGTACGAGTTCTGGAACGAGATCCCCGACGACCCCGACATCTTCATGAAATGCGAGGGCTATCTCTTCCCCAACACCTACGAGTTCTTTCTGGACGATACGGTCTATAACTACGTGAACACCTTCTACGCCGAGTTTGACCGCCAGGTCACCCCGGAACTGCGCCAGCAGGCGGCGGACCAGGGCTTCACCCTGGAGGAGGCCATCACCCTGGCAAGCTTCGTGCAGGAGGAGGCGGGCAACGCCGAGGACGCCCATGTTTCCGCCGTGTTCCACAACCGGCTGGCGGAAGACTCGCCCTACCCCCGGCTGGAAAGCAACGTGAGCAGCTACGTCCAGAACCCGGACGACAACAACTATATCTACAACTGGATCGCCCCCTACTACGGCGGGTGGGACAACATCCCCGCCAACATCTACGCGGCCTACAACACCTATGAGAAGGAAGGCCTGCCCGCGGGTCCTGTCTCGAACCCCGGTATCGAGGCCATCAAGGCGGCGCTGAACCCCGACGAGGAATATCTGGCGGAAAAGTACTATTTCTTTGTCACCGACAAGAACGGAAAATACTACTACGCCAAGACCATCGGCGAGCACGAGCGCAACAAGAACATCGCGTTCTCACAATAAAGCGGCAGGCAGGGCGCTGAAAGCTTTCTTTCAGCGCCCTGCGCCATGAAAAGGAGAGAGGAACATGCTTCCTGTGCCGGAACTGCTGGCCCCCGCGGGAGACCTGGAACGGCTGGAATATGCTCTGCGCTATGGGGCGGACGCGGTGTATGCCGGCCTGCCTGAATTCGGCATGCGCTCCGCGCCCCGGAACTTCACTCCAGAGCAGCTGGCCGCGGGGGCGGCCCTCTGCCACGCCCGGGGCAAAAAGCTCTATCTGACCTTAAACACCCTGCCCACCAACGAAGAACTGAAGGAACTGCCAAATGCCATCCAGCAGGCCTGGGCCGCCGGCGTGGACGCCTTCATTGTGGCGGACCTGGGCGTGCTGTCTATGGTGAAACAATACGCCCCAAAGGCGGAGATACACCTTTCCACCCAGGCGGGCGTCACCAACTGGGCCGCCGCCCGCGCCGCCTGGGAACTGGGGGCAAAGCGGGTGGTGCTGGCAAGGGAACTCACTTTGCAGCAGATCGCCGAGATCCGTTCCAACACCCCTGAAGAGCTGGAACTGGAAGCCTTTGTCCACGGCGCCATGTGCATGAGCGTGTCGGGGCGGTGCCTGCTCAGCCAGTACCTTGCCGGGCGGGACGCCAACCGGGGCCAGTGCGCCCAGCCCTGCCGCTGGAAATACTACCTGATGGAAGAGACCCGCCCCGGCCAGTACATGGAGATAGGCGAAACGCCAGAGGGCAGCTATATCCTGAACGCCAACGACCTGTGCACCGCGCCCTTCATCGACCTGATCTGCGCCGCCGGCGTGGACAGCCTGAAAATTGAGGGCCGCGCCAAGACTTTTTACTACGTGGCCAGCGTCACCAGCGCTTATCGTCAGGCGCTGGACGCTTTTCTGGCCACCCCGCCGGGCGAGGAGTTCCTCTGCCCCGAGCGGGTGCTGGACGAGCTGGACCGCACCAGCCACCGCCGCTATTCTCCCGGCTTCTACTTCGGGCCGCAGAAGGCCCGGCAGGACGCCGGGACCGGCGGTTATGTGCGCAAATGGGAGTTCGTGGGCGTGGTGGAAAGCTGGCACGAAGGGCTGACCAAGTGCACCCAGCGGGGCAAGTTCACCCTGGGGGACGAGCTGGAAGCCCTGACCCCCACCGGCGAGGTGGTGCGCCTTTCTCCCGCATGGCTTCGCAACGCCGAATGTGAGAACATCACCAGCACCCCTCATCCCATGATGCTCTACACCATGCCCAGCGAAACGCCGCTGCCGCCCCACAGCCTCCTGCGCAAGCGGCTGACGGAAGGATGAGGCCCGCCGCCGCGGGCGGAAATGTGAACTTTTCAAATCTGCGGCGGAGCGTGCCGAAAAAATGAGCGCATAAAAACAGGCGCGAAAGCTCAAACCAGCTTTCGCGCCTGTTTTGGCTATTCCGCACTCTGCTCGTCCGCGCCCCAGAAGGCGGCAAGCTGCCCTTCCAGCTCCTTTGGGGCATGCAGGTAGCGGCAGTGCCGCCAGTGCGCGGGGAAAAGCTGCCGGTAGCCTGCGGCGGCGAACCGGTCGTCGATGAGCAGCACCACGCCCTTGTCATCGGCAGTGCGGATGACCCGGCCCGCGGCCTGCAAGACCTTGTTGAAACCGGGGAAGCGATAGGCGTAATCGAAGCCGCCGCCCCGGGTCTGGTCAAAATAGTGGCGCAGCATCTCCTGCCGCGGCCCCACCTGGGGCAGCCCCACCCCCACGATGGCCGCGCCGATGAGCCGCTGGCCCACCAGATCCACCCCTTCGCCGAACACGCCGCCCAGCACCCCGAACCCCAGCAGTGCTTCGCTGGGGGTGAAGCGGGCGAGAAACGCTTCCCGGGCAGCCTCGTCCATGCCCGCCTCCTGCACCAGCGTCTCCACCTCCGGGAACAGGCGGCAAAAGGTTTCGTGCACCTGGGAAAGATAGCTGTAACTGGGGAAAAACGCCATGTAGTTTCCTTTGCGCCCGGCTGCCATGGCGTGCAGGTAACGAGCGATGGGCTCCAGGCTTTCTTGCCGGTCTTTGTAGCGGGTGCTCACATCGGCGGCGCAGAAAAGCCCCAGCCTTGCCGGGTCGAAAGGGCTGGGCAGGGCCGCAGTCTTTGCCCCGGTGCAGCCCAGGATGTCTTTGAAATAGCCGGCGGGGGAAAGGGTGGCGCTGAACAGCACCGCGCCCCGCCCTTTTGCAAGGCTGGCGTCCACGAAGGCGCTGGGGTCAAGGCACAGCTGCCACACCCGCACCTCGCTGCCGCCGGCGCTCACCTGGGTCACAAAGTGGCCGTCATACCACTCCGCCACCCGCAGATACTGCCGCAGTTCAAAATAAAGGTCCAGCATCGTGTCGTGGGCTTCGCCCTCCCGGTGCTCCTCCAGCCACTCCTCCATCGGGCCGGTGACCCGGCTCACACAGCGGTCGAATTCGGTGAGGGCGGGGGCGGAAAAGAAGGTGCGCCCCGGCTTTCCTTCACATTGATGGCGCAGGTCGATGAACGCGCGGTTGAGCCGGTTCAACGCGGTCTTGAGCTTGCCGCGGCCTTTGCCCAGCAGCTTGGAGCAGCGGAACACCTCGCTTTTGCAAAGGCCCGCCGAGTGCATGTCCCGGGCGCGGTCGGGCAGGTTGTGGGCCTCGTCCACCAGAAACAGGTGGTCGCCGCCCGCCTCAAAAAAGCGCTTCAGGTTCACCACCGGGTCGAACAGATAGTTGTAGTCGCCCACGATGACGTCGCACCAGAGGGAAATGTCCAGCCCGAATTCGAAGGGGCAGAGCTGGAAGCGCCGGGCCAGTTCTTCCAGTTTGGCGCGGGTGAAGTCGTCCTCGTCCAGCGCCTGCCACAGCGCGTCCCGCAGGCGGTCATAGTAGCCCCGGGCGTAGGGGCAGGCGTCCGGCGTGCACTCCCGCTTTTCCAGAAGGCACACCTTATCCTTTGCGGTAAGGGTGATGCTTTTTAAGCGAAGTTCCGGCTGGCTTTGACGCAGGCGGGCCAGCGCGCTTTCGGCGGCGGTGCGGGCGGTGGTGCGGGCGGTAAGGTAAAAAATGCGCCCGTCGCACCCTTCGCCCATGGCTTTGAGAGCGGGGAACAGGGTGCTCATGGTCTTGCCGATGCCGGTGGGCGCCTGGCAGAGCAGGCGCTGGCCGTCCCGCAGGGTGCGGTAGACCCCTGCCGCCATGGCCCGCTGGCCGCCGCGGTATTCCGCAAAGGGGAAGCGGAGGGCCAGCAGGCTTTCGGTGCGCTGGTCCTGCCAGCTTTGGGCCCGCTTGGCCCAGGGGGCGTACCGGGCCAGCAGCTCCTGCACGAAGTCATCCAGTTCTATGGCGGTGAAGCGCCGGGAAAAGCGCACGATCTGCTCTTCGTCCACCTGAAAATAGGTCAGGCGCACGCAGATTTCTTCGAGACCCTGCTGCCGCGCCCAGATGGCGGCATACACCTGCCCCTGGGCCCAGTGCACAGGCTGTATGTCCTCGGCGATCTCTTCCAGCGGCACGGTCACGGTCTTTATCTCGTCCACGGTGACCAGCCCATCCACGGTGAAGATGCCGTCGGCACGTCCGTCGATGAGGTAGTCTACGCCTTCCACGGTGTATTCCTGCTTCAGATAGACCTCCGCGTCGTAGCCTTTGCCTGCGGCACGCTGGAGACGGCGATGGATGCGCGCGCCTTCCGCCGCCCGGTCAAATCCGGAAAAACGGCTGTCGATGCTGCCGGCCTGCAAAAGGAATTCCACCAGCTGCCGCACCGAAAGATGCACCTGCGCCACGCGCGCCGCCTCCTTGCAAAAAAGTTCCCGGAGGCAAAAGCCCTTGCCTCCGGGAACCATTGTACCACAAACCGCCCGCGGCTGCACGAAAAGATGGACGATTCACAGCCCCAGCTGGGCCTGCAGTTCCTCCGCCGCCCGGTCCACCGCCGAAAAGTCGATGGCCGCGCCGTAAAGCTTTTCCATGGCGTCGTGGCTGGTTTTGGCCTCCCGCTGCATGGCGCTGGCCTGCCCCAGCAGCTCGGCGGCGGCGCGCCGGTTGAAGCGCAGGCGCTTTTTGCGGCAGCGCAGCTTGGACCTATCCTCAAAGCGGCGGCAGTGGATGTTCTTCTGGCCCGCAAATTCCATCGGATGCCAGCTGTTGGAGGTGAGGAAGGCCAGCCGCAGCGCCGGGATGAACAGATGTTCGATCTCGCCGCCGCCCAGCGGGCAGGGGCAGCTGATGATGCTGCATCCGCGGCGCAGAGCCTGGCGGCGCAGTTCGTCCAGAATGAGGCGGCTGCACAGGCCGTATTCGTCGTGAAGCACCACAAGGGTGTCTGCCAGGGCGGGGATGGTGTTGTAGAAGGTGAGGATGCCTTTGGGCGTTACGGCGCTGAGCAGGCGCACCTGCTCGATGCCCTCGCTCTCGCCCCGGGGCAGATAGCGCAGCGCCAGCCGGGATGCGAAGGCCGCCGCCTTGGCGGTGTCGGTGGACCAGGCGGCGGTGGCGCGGCTGTCCGCCAGAAGCTTCGCGGCTCCGGCGATGTAGCTGCCCGCCCGCTCCTGCAATGCCTTGCAGCGCATCGAAAGGCGCAGGATCTGGCCGCGGTTTTCGGCGAGGCGCGCCACGTCCATCGTGTGATACAGGCTCACCATCCGCTCCTGTGCGCCGGGGCAGACGGGTTCCAGCGCGTGCGGCGGCGTCGCGTCCACCACGGCGGCCCGGGGCTGTTCCAGAATGACGCCGTCCAGGCTGTCCGGGTCGGAGGAGCAGTGGATGCGCTGCACCGGAAACGGCGAGGCCCCGGCAATTTTGCGCATCATGGTGCTTTTGCCGCAGCCGGGCCCGCTTTTGATGAGGTACATCTGCCGGCCCGGCTCGTGGCACAAACGGTCAAAATAGCCGCAGAAGCCGTGCGGCCCCAGCGCGCCCAAATAAAAATCCACGTTCGCGGTTTGATTGTTCACAAGAAACCACCCCTTTCGTTAGTCCATGGTATGCAAAAAGCAAAACAGCCGCCACACTGCGAGCCGTTTTTTCCCAAAAAAGGGGTAGAATCAGGGCAGGAACGGCAAAGGGGGAGAGGGAAATGATGATGCGGTGCATGGTGGTGCTGCTTTTTGTGGTGGTTTTTGTAGCGCTGTGCTGCTTTCACGTGAGCGGCCAGGACTGACAGATAAAATCAAAAAGGGCAGCCACGCGCCGCGTCTTGTACGAGCCTTGTGATGCCCTTGTGGAGTTTAAAATGTCCAGTTTTTCCTGCGGGGAAAGTGGAGGAAAATAGGGATAAAAAAGAGAGAACAGCATCGGAAACGATGCCATTCTCTCTCTTTTGTGTGGGGTTATGCCGCGTGGGACTCTGCTTATCCCGCTCACTCTCCCGACGGGAGAACGAGAGACGAAAGCAGGTTAACGCCCACGGGCAGCACATGCTGCACGCTGTCCGAAGCCTCCAAACGCCCTTGTGGAGCCAATTTCGGGGGTGCGGGACTCTTGCTGTTTCTCACGTACACACCTGCAAAAAACGGTGTGCGTTTGTGAAGGGTATGTGGGAAAAGTTGGAGGGAACGGGGCGATATCGCCCCGTTCCCTCTGTGTTTTCTCCTGTGCGCAAGAACCGTGTCCCGTCTACTGGTCCCTATGAGGGGCTACAAGATTCGCCTGTTTTGGACATTTTAGACGTTCGTTTTGGAAAAGTTAGCAGTATGTTTATAAGGGCGGATCACTTCACCATGCCGGCAACTTCGCTGGCGAAATCGTCCACGCGCTTCTCCAGGCCTTCGCCCTTCTCGTAGCGCACGAACTTGACGATTTTGATGTCGCCGCCCAGCTCCTTGGCCACCTTGTCGGTGTACTTGGCGATGGTCAGCTCAGGGTCCTTGACGAACTCCTGATCCACCAGGCAGTTCTCCTTGTAGAACTTGCCGATGCGGCCCATGACCATCTTCTCCTTGATGGCGTCGGGCTTGTTGGCGTTCTTGGGATCGTTGGCGATCTGAGCCAGCAGGATCTCCTTCTCCTTGTCCAGCACTTCGGCGGGAACTTCGCTCTCGCACAGGTAGCTGGGGTTGGCGGCGGCGATCTGCATGGCCACGTCATGGCCGTAAGCGGCAAAAGCGGGGTTCGCGGCCACCTCGGGGGTGGTCTCGAAGTTCACCAGCACGGCATGGGTGCCGCCGGCATGGATGTAAGCGGAGCAGATACCCTCATAGCGCACAAAGCGGCGGATCTTGATGTTCTCGCCGATGACCAGGATCTTGTCCTTCAGGGCAGCCTCAACGGTGTCGCTGCCCATCTTGCAGGCCAGCAGAGCGTCCACGTCGGCGGGGTTCTGCTCGATCACAACGGCGGCCACATCCTTCACAAAGGTCTGGAACATCTCGTTCTTTGCCACGAAGTCGGTCTCGGCGTTGACTTCCAGAACGACGCCCACATCGCCCTCGACAGTGGCGTAGACCATGCCCTCGGCGGCGATGCGGCCAGCCTTCTTCTGGGCGGCGGCCAGGCCCTTCTCACGCAGGTATTCAACAGCCTTGTCGAAGTCGCCGCCAGCCTCGGTCAGCGCCTTCTTGCAGTCCATCATGCCGCAGCCGGTCTGCTCACGCAGATTCTTAACGTCTTGAGCGGTAAAAGCCATTTTGATAATCCCCTTTCTGTTTGTTCCTTAAGGTCGGTGTCTCTCAGGCTTCGGCAGCCTCAGCCTCGGTCTCCTCGGCGGGAGCGTCCTGCTGGCCCTGACGGCCCTCCAGAACAGCATCGGCCATAGCGCCGGCGATCAGCTTAACGGCACGGATGGCGTCGTCGTTGCCGGGGATGACGTAGTCGATCTCGTCGGGGTTGCAGTTGGTGTCCACGATGGCCACGATGGGGATGTGCAGCTTGCGGGCCTCGGAAACGGCGATGCGCTCCTTGTGGGGGTCAACGATGAACATAGCCTTGGGCAGGCCGTGCATCTCTTTCACGCCGCCCAGGAACTTCTCCAGCTTCTCGATCTCCAGCTCCAGCTTGGCAACTTCCTTCTTGGGCAGCAGATCAAAGGTGCCGTCCTCGCTCATCTGGCGCAGCTGCTCCAGGCGGTCGATGCGCTTGCGGATGGTGCGGAAGTTGGTGAGCATGCCGCCCAGCCAGCGGGCGTTCACATAGTGCATGCCGCAGCGGGTAGCCTCGTCGCGGATGGACTCCTGAGCCTGCTTCTTGGTGCCGACGAACAGGATCTCGCCGCCGTTGGCCGCCACTTCACGCACGAAGTTGTAGGCCTCGTCCAGCTTCTTCACGGTCTTCTGCAGGTCGATGATGTAGATGCCGTTGCGCTCGGTGAAGATGTACTTCGCCATCTTGGGGTTCCAGCGGCGGGTCTGATGACCGAAATGCACGCCGGCTTCCAGAAGCTGCTTCATAGATACTACTGCCATTGTCAAATCCTCCAATAAAATTGTTTTTCCTCCGCATTGCCTGCATGCTTTTCAACCCTTGCGGGCACAAAAAAGCAAAGCAATGCGTGCGTAGTGCCGATATAGTATACCACAAGAAAAGGTCGATTACAAGCGGTTTTTTCGCTTTTGAGCCCGCTTTTTCAGTTTTCCAGTGCGAGGCCCCGAGTAGATCCAGCCGGAACACGCAGGTGGCCAGCGAGGCCGGTGAGGGAAAGGGCCGCACAGACGGCGGCCAGTTTTTCCCGAACGCCCCGGCCTCTCTGCGGTTCGTTCCGTTTTTCTTCGTTCATGTTTCTCTCACCTTCCCCTCGCGGGAAAACTGTAGCATATTGTACCCTTTGGCAGGATTTTGTCAAGTGCGGCCAAAGCCCTTGAAGGCGGCTTTCGCTTTTGCTATACTGGATGAAAATGCTGGTAAAGGGGCGTGGGCAAGAGCATGTACATACAATATTATAAAGAGCGCAGCGAATTCCTCAAGCGGGAGATGGAGTTCAAGACCTACGGCCACGGCGGCCCGGTGTGCCTTGCGTTCAGCTGCGAGGGCGGCCGCTTTTTTGACTGGGAAGACCGGGGCCTTGTGAACGCGCTGGGCTTTTTGATCGACGCGGGGCGGCTGCGCCTTGCCTGCGCCGACAGCATCGACGGTGAAAGCTGGCTGGCAGAGGGCGAGGGCCGGGCCCGGGCCGAAATGCAGGAGCGCTGGTTCTGCTGGCTCACCCGTGAGCTCGCGCCCCATGTGCGGGAGGCGTGCGGCTTGTCAAAAGGCGAAAAACTGCTGACCGCTGGCGTCAGCCTGGGGGCAGGCCACGCGGCAAACTTCTATCTTCGCCGCCCCGACCTCTTCTGCGGCGCGGTGTGCCTCTCCGGCAGCTACACCGCCCGCGGCTGGTTCGGCGGCTATGCCGACGACCTGACTTTGCGCAACAGCCCGGCGGACTATCTACGCCTGGTAAGTGCCGCCCGCCTGAAGGAATTCACCGGCCCTTTCCTGCTTTGCTGCGGGCAGGGCCCCTATGAGGGCGGCTTCCTCGCCGAGACCCGCGCCTTTGAGGCTGCCCTGGCCGCAAAGCCGCTGCCTGCAAGGGCCGATCTCTGGGGAACGGACGTGAGCCACGACTGGCCCTGGTGGCAGAAGGAACTGGCCGTGCTCTTCCCCCGCATGCTGGACGCTCTGGCTGCAATGAAGGCCGAATAAGACCTTTGGCGGCGGTGCAGGATACCCTGCACCACCCTTTTTGTGTTCCGAAAACCACTCGCTAGGCGAGTGGTTCGAAAAAAGACTAATGTCGATTATGATGGAATAAAAACTCCCTTTGCTATAATAGGAGTGCGGTCTGCCAACTGCACAAACAAGCAAAGGGAGGTCATT
>NZ_CALXHK010000043.1:0-18365 GCF_944388085.1 Candidatus Allofournierella excrementigallinarum
TCCTTGGGGCCGATCTCCAGGCGCAGGGGCACGCCCTTCATCTCCCACTGGCTGAACTTCCAGCCGGGGCTGTTGTCGGAGTTGTCCAGCTTGACGCGGCAGAACTTGGAGAGGCGCTTGGCCAGCTCCCCGGCCTTCTCGGCGACGCCGGGCTTGTGGGCGGCCACCGGCACGATGACCACCTGGAAGGGGGCGATGGCCGGGGGCAGGATGAGGCCCTCGTCGTCGCCGTGGGTCATGATGATGGCGCCCACCAGGCGGGTGGAAACGCCCCAGCTGGTCTGATGGGGGTATTGCAGCTGGTTGTCACGGCCGGTGAACTGCACGTCAAAGGCGCGGGAGAAGCCGTCGCCGAAATAGTGGCTGGTGCCGCTCTGCAGGGCCTTGCCGTCGTGCATCATGGCCTCGATGGTGTAGGTGGCTTCCGCGCCGGCAAACTTCTCCTTGTCGGTCTTTTTGCCCTTCACCACCGGGATCATCAGGTACTTTTCGCACAGCTCGGCGTAGGTGTTCAGCTGCTGCTCGGTCTCCTCGATGGCCTCCTGCTCGGTCTCGTGGATGGTGTGGCCCTCCTGCCACCAGAACTCGCGGCTGCGCAGGAAGGGACGGGTGGTCTTTTCCCAGCGCACCACGCTGCACCACTGGTTGTACTTCATGGGCAGGTCGCGCCAGGAGTGCAGCACATGGGCGAAGTGGTCGCAGAACAGCGTCTCGCTGGTGGGCCGCACGCACAGGCGCTCCTCCAGCTGGTCCAGGCCGCCGTGGGTGACCCAGGCCACCTCGGGGGCAAAGCCCTCCACGTGGTCCTTCTCCTTCTGGAGCAGGCTTTCGGGGATGAAGATGGGCATGGCCACGTTCTCATGGCCGGTGGCCTTGAACATGCCGTCCAGGATGCGGGTGATGTTCTCCCAGATGGCGTAGCCGTAGGGCCGCAGGATCATGCAGCCCTTCACGCTGGAATAGTCCACCAGCTCCGCCTTCAGGCACACGTCGGTGTACCACTGGGCAAAATCCTCGTTGATGGGGGTGATGGCCTCCACCAGTTTCTTCTTCTGTTCGCTCATTTGCGCCGTTCCTTCCTGTTCGGTTTGGTAAAAAACACGCCCCCGCGGTTGCAGGGGCGTGATCACAGCATGTGTGGTTTTCAGCTGTTCTCCTCGACGTAGCGCACGACGTCCCCAACGGTGTGGAAATTCTCGATCTGCTCGTCGGGCACTTCCACGCCGAACTCGTCTTCCAGGGTCATGACCATGTCCACCACGTCCAGGCTGTCGGCCTCAAAGTCCTCAAGAATATCGCTGTCCATGGTGATCTTGTCCTCGTCGATGTCCAGCTGTTCGGCCAAGAGCTCACGGATGCGTTCAAAAGTATCCATAATCGTTAAAACTCCCTTTTATTGCCCCGCATAGGCGGTGTGTTTATACTATATCATTTTATAGCCTATCTATGAGGGGTTGTCAAGGGCCTGGGGCAAGTTTTTTGGCGGTTTTCCTTGTGCTGGCCGGGGTTTGACGTTATAATAAAAACAGAGTGGGGCCGAAGGGCAGAATGCGCCCTTTTCCGCCCCAGAGGGGGGGAGTTTTCGGTGGTTTTTGATTTCACCAAAATGGAGGGCTGCGGCAACGACTACATCTATGTGGACTGCCTTGCCGGCCTTTCCTTTGACCCGGCTGCCGCGGCGGTGGCCCTGAGCCCCCGGCACTTTGCCGTGGGGGCGGACGGCCTCATCTGCATCTGCCACAGCGACGTAGCGGACGCAAAGATGCGCATGTTCAACGCCGACGGCAGCGAGGGGTCCATGTGCGGCAACGGCATCCGATGCGTTGCCCAGTGGCTGTTTGAGCACGGCCTTGTGAAGGACGAAGCCAAGGTGGAGACCCGCGCGGGCGTCAAAACGCTGCGGCGCTGCGGCGACGGCATGTGGCAGGTGGAGATGGGCAGGGCCAGCTTTGCCCCCGCCGACCTGCCCGCGCTGGGCTTTGGCGGCGGGCCTGCCATTGGCAAGGAGCTGATGGTGGGCGGCCGGGCCTGGCCGGTGACCTGCGTGTCGGTGGGCAACCCCCACTGCGTGACGCGGGTGCCGGATGTGGCCGGAGTGGCGCTTGAAAAAATCGGCCCGGGGTTTGAACACCACATGGCCTTCCCCGAAGGGGTGAACACCGAGTTCATCCAGGTGCTGGGGCCGAACCGCCTGAAGATGCGGGTGTGGGAGCGGGGCAGCGGCGAGACGCTGGCCTGCGGCACCGGGGCCAGCGCCAGCGTGGCGGCCTGCGTGGCCGAGGGGCTTTGCCGCCCCGGCGAGGACGTGCAGGTGGAACTGTTGGGCGGCACGCTCACCATCCGGGTGGGCAGCGACTGGCGGGTGCTGATGACCGGCCCCGCCCGCACCGCCTTCACCGGCAAAGCGAACATTTGAGTGGGTAAGGAGCGAGGGAACATGGAAGAACTGAAAAAGGTACTGGAAGGCCGTCCGGTCTTATATCTGGCCACCGTGGAGGGCTATCTGCCCCGGGTGCGGCCCATCAACCACTACATGGTCTGGAACGGCCGCTTCTACATCGCCATGGGCAAGCACAAAGAGGCCTACAAGCAGCTGCTGGACAACACCAACCTGGAACTGACCGCCGCTTTGGGCGAAAACGACTGGGTGCGCATCCGCGGCACGGTGAACTTCGACACCAGCGCCGAGGCCTACGCCGCCGCCTTTGCCGAGATGCCCGATTTGAAGGAGAGCTTCAGCGAGGACACCGGCAAGCGCCTGGCCCTCATTTATCTGGACCACATCAGCGCCATGGTCTTTGACCGTGAGGACAACGCAAAACTGCTGGCGAAATTCTAAAAAAAGCACACCGCCGGGCGGGGTTTTTGCCCTGCCCGGTTTTTTATAAGAAGGGAGGGTCCCATGGAGCACAGCGCATCCGTGTCCTTCATCCGTCCCGCGGCGGCCCAGGATGCCGGGCGCATCGCGGAAATATTGGTATTCAACAACCGGCTGAACTTCTTCCCCATCTTTAAAGACGAACCGTATTCTTTCTGTGAGATGCAGGTGGTGCCGCTGGCGCAGCGGCTCGCAGAGGACCAGGACGCCCTATCCCGCACCTTCGTCTGGGACGACGGGGTGCTGCGGGGCTTCGTGCGTGTTCAGGGCCGGGAAGTGGAAAAGCTCTTTGTGGACCCCTGCTTTCAGGGCAGGGGCGTGGGCGCGGCGCTGCTGGAATTCGCGGCAGCGCGCTTTGGGGCAGACCGCCTCTGGGCGCTGGAAGCAAACGCAGGCGCGCGGCGGTTTTACGCCGCCCACGGGTTCAGCCCCACCGGCGAGAGCCGTTTTGAGGAGGGCACCGACCAACGCCTTCTGCTGCTGCGCCGGCAGGCCTGAACAGGAACAAAACAGTAGCGGCCCCCTCCCGGGTTCCGGGAGGGGGCCGCTGCTGTTTTTTTAAGGCTTACTCGATGATGCTCCTGCCGGTCATCTCGGCGGGCTGTTCAAGGCCCAGGAGCTTCAGCATGGTGGGGGCGATGTCCGCCAGGACGCCGCCCTCGCGCAGCTTCACATCCCCCGCACCGGCCACCAGGAAGGGCACCGGGTTGGTGGTGTGGGCGGTGAAGGGAGAGCCGTCCACGTCGTACATGCGGTCCGCGTTGCCGTGGTCGGCGGTGAGCAGCACCTGGCCGCCGGCGGCCAGGGTGGCGTCGATCACCTTGCCGGCGCACGCGTCCACGGCCTCCACGGCCTTCACGGCGGCCTCGAACACGCCGGTGTGGCCCACCATGTCGCAGTTGGCGAAGTTCAGGATGATCACGTCGTACTTGCCGCTCTCGATGCGTTTGACGCACTCGTCGGCCACTTCGTAGGCGCTCATCTCGGGCTTCAGGTCATAGGTGGCCACCTTGGGGCTGGGGATGAGGGCCCGGTCCTCGCCCTCGAAGGGAGCCTCCACGCCGCCGTTGAAGAAGAAGGTCACATGGGCGTACTTCTCGGTCTCGGCGATGCGCAGCTGGGTCTTGCCGCAGGCGGCAAGGTAAGCGCCCATCACGTTGTCCAGGCTCTGGGGCTTGAAGGCCACCTCCACGTTGGGCATGGTGGCGTCGTACTGGGTGAAGCAGACGTAGTTCACCGGGAAACGGCCGTTCCGGCGCTCGAAACCGGTGAAATCGTCGTCCACGAAGGTGCGGGTGATCTCACGGGCGCGGTCGGGGCGGAAGTTGAAGAAGATGACGCTGTCGCCCTCGGACACGCGGCCCCCCTCGCAGGTCACGGCGGGCACCACGAACTCGTCGGTCACGCCGGCGGCGTAGCTGTTCTCCATCACCTCGAGCGGCTCGCCCTTCACGCCCTCGCCGTACACAAAGGCGGCGTAGGCCTTCTCCACCCGGTCCCAGCGGTTGTCGCGGTCCATGGCGTAGTAGCGGCCGGTGACGGTGGCGATCCTGCCCACGCCCAGCTTGCTGAGCTTGTCCTGCAGCTGGGCGATGTAGCCCTTGCCGGAATCGGGCGGCACGTCGCGGCCGTCCATGATGGCGTGGACGTACAGCTCCTTCACGCCCAGGTCCTTGGCCATGTCCAGCAGGCCGAAGAGGTGCTGGATGTGGCTGTGGACGCCGCCGGCGGAAAGCAGGCCCATCAGGTGCAGGGCCTTGCCGTTCTTCACTGCGGCCTCCATGCAGCCGCGGATGGCGGCGTTGTCACGGATGGAGCCGTCCTGGATGGCCTTGGTGATGCGGGTGAGCTCCTGGTAGACGATGCGGCCGGCGCCGATGTTGGTGTGGCCCACTTCGCTGTTGCCCATCTGGCCGTCGGGCAGGCCCACGTCCATGCCGGAGGCGCCGATGGTGGTGTAGGGGCAGGTGGCGAACAGCTTATCGAGGTTCGGGGTGTTGGCGGCAACGATGGCGTTGCCGTATTTCTGCTCGGGCACCCAGCCGAAGCCGTCCAGGATGCAGAGCAGCAGGGGTTTTTTCGACATAAAAAATTTCTCCTTCTTGGCAAAAGGGCGCGCCGGGGCTGCCGGCGCGCCGCGGTGGTGTTTACTTGCCGGCGGCGGCGACGATGGCCGCGAAGGCGTCCGCCTTCAGGGAAGCGCCGCCGATCAGGCCGCCGTCCACGTCGGGCTTGGAGAGCAGCTCGTCGGCATTGCCGGCGTTCATGCTGCCGCCGTACTGGATGGTGGTGGCCTTGGCCACCGCCTCGCCGTAGAGCTCGGCCAGCACCTTGCGGATGGCGGCGCAGACCTCCTGGGCCTGGTCGCTGGTGGCGGTCTTGCCGGTGCCGATGGCCCACACGGGTTCGTAGGCGATGATGACGTTCTTCATGGCCTCGGCGTCAACGCCCTGCAGGGCGATCTTGGTCTGCATGCGCACCAGTTCCTCGGTGACGCCCTGCTCCCGCTGGGTCAGGTTCTCGCCCACGCAGACGATGACCTTCAGCCCGGCGGCGAGGCCCGCCAGGGTGCGCTTGTTCACGGTCTCGTCGGTCTCGGCGAAGTACTGGCGGCGCTCGGAGTGGCCGGTGATGACGTACTCCACGCCCAGGTCCACCAGCATGCCGGCGCTGATCTCGCCGGTGAAGGCGCCGCTCTTTTCAAAGTGGACGTTCTCGGCGCCCACATGGATGTTGGTGCCCCGGGTCTTTTCCACGGCGGTGCAAAGGCTGGTGAAGGGGGTGCAGATGACCACCTCGCAGCCGGCGTCCTTCACGGCGGGGATGAGCTCGTCGATGAGGGCGGCGGCCTCGGTGGCGGTCTTGTTCATTTTCCAGTTGCCGGCGATGACGGCTTTGCGGTTGGCTTTGTCCATGGTGTGTTACCTCACTTTTTCGTTTGTCGGCGGGCCGCAAAAGGCCCCAGCCGCCGCGGGCGGCTGAGGCGAGCGGTTCGGAAGATCAGGCGTTCTGGATGCAGGCGATGCCGGGCAGCTCCTTGCCCTCCAGATACTCCAGGGAAGCGCCGCCGCCGGTGGAGATGTGGGTCATCTTGTCGGCGTAGCCCAGCTGCATCACGGCAGCCGCAGAGTCGCCGCCGCCGATGACGGTGGTGGCGTCAGCCTCGGCCATGGCCTTGGCCACAGCCAGGGTGCCGGCGGCCAGGGTGGGGTTCTCGAACACGCCCATGGGGCCGTTCCACACAACGGTCTTGCTGGCCTTCACGGCCTCGGCGAACGCTTCGCGGGTCTTGGGGCCGATGTCCAGGCCCATCATGCCGGCGGGGATGGAATCGGAGGGCACCACCTGCACGTCCACCGGTCCGTCGATGGGGTCGGGGAAGGAAGCGGTGATAACGGTGTCCACAGGCAGCAGCAGCTTGACGCCCTTGGCCTCGGCCTTGGCCATCATCTCCTTGCAGTACTCCACCTTCTCGTCGTCCACCAGGCTGGTGCCCACGCCGTAGCCCTTGGCGACCAGGAAGGTGTAGGCCATGCCGCCGCCGATGATCAGGGTGTCCACCTTCTCCAGCAGGTTCGCAATGACGTTCAGCTTGTCGGCCACCTTGGCGCCGCCCAGGATGGCGGTGAAGGGGCGCACGGGGTCGTTCACGGCGTTGCCCAGGTAGCGGATCTCCTTCTCCATCAGGTAGCCCACGGCGGTGTCTTTGATATAGTCGGTGACGCCGGCGGTGGAGCAGTGAGCCCGGTGGGCGCTGCCGAAGGCGTCGTTCACGTAGCAGTCGGCGATGCTGGCCAGGTCCTGGCTGAACTCAGGCAGGTTCTTGGTCTCCTCCTTGCGGAAGCGGGTGTTCTGCAGCAGCACCACGTCGCCGTCTTTCATGGCGGCAACAGCGGCCCTGGCGTTCTCGCCCACAACGGTGTCGTCACCCGCGAACACGACTTCCTTGCCCAGCAGCTCGGAGAGGCGCACCGCCACAGGGGCCAGGCTGAACTTCTCCTCGGGGCCGTTCTTGGGCTTGCCCAGGTGGCTGCACAGGATGACCTTGCCGCCGTTCTCGATCAGCTTCTTGATCGTGGGCAGCGCGGCCACGATGCGGTTGTCGTTGGTGATCTTGCCGTCCTTCATCGGCACGTTGAAATCGCAGCGCACAAGCACCCGCTTGCCGCGCACGTCCATCTCTTCCACGGTCTTTTTACCCAAACCCATCGTCTGTTTCTCCTCTCGATTTTGAAGTTCTCGTGGGCATTTGCATACCTGCTTTTATTATAATCAATCGCCGCGCATTTCGCAAGGCGTTTGCCGTTATGTTTTTAACGATAGGCTCCCCCGGACGTGCCCGAAACTTGCACAAAAGGCGCGTGCGGGCACAGAAAGAGGCCGGGGAGCGAAACGTTCCCCGGCCCTTTTCCGGTTTTATTGCAGGCTCTGCTTGTTCTGCCAGGCGCCCAGGGTGTAGAGCACCGGCAGCACCAGGCCGAGCACGCTGCCCGCCACGGAGGCGCTGCTGTCGCTGCTGAAGGCGGACAGCAGGTTCAGCGCCGCCAGCACGATGAGCACAACGCCCAGCACAAAGAGGGCGCCGGCCTTGTCGGGGCGGTTGCACCACTTGACGCCCAGGATGCCCACCACCAGGCTGAACACGCTGCTGAGGATGGCGATGACGCCCAGCACCATGGCGACGACGCCCAGGCCCAGGGCCAGGCTCTCGCCGCCGGCGACGCCCAGCGCTGCGCCGCCCACCACGGCCAACAGGCCGGTCAGGATGCTGAGGGCTGCGAAGATGATGTAGAGGATGCCCACCACTTTGAGCATCGTTTTGCCCTTGAGCCGTGTTTCGTTCATACGATTTCCTCCTCGATCTGATTTATTTCCGGGCAGGCTGCGCCGCGCCGTCCGCCTTGGGGGCCTCGGTGAGCATCTCCTTCACGGAGGTCACGAGGCCGGCAAGGTTCTGCATGTCGCTGGGGATGATGAGCTTGGTAGCTTTGCCGTCGGCCACCTTTTCCAGGGCCTCCAGCCCTTTCAGGGCCAGCACCCGGTCGCTGGGGGCGGCCTCGTTCAGCATCCTGAGAGAATCGGCCAGGGCCTTCTGCACCTCCAGGATGGCCTGGGCTTCGCCCTGGGCCTCGCGGATGCGCTGCTCGCGCACCGCGTCCGCCCGCAGGATGGCGCTTTCCTTTTCGCCCTCGGCCACAAGGATGGCGCTGCGCTTTTCGCCCTCGGCGCGCAGGATGGCCTCGCGGCGCTGGCGCTCGGCTTTCATCTGCTTTTCCATGGCGTCCTGGATCTCGGCGGGAGGGATGATGTTCTTCACCTCCACCCGGTTGACCTTGATGCCCCACTTGTCGGTGGCCTGGTCCAGGATGGCGGTGATCTTGGTGTTGATGACGTCGCGGCTGGTGAGGGTGTGGTCCAGCTCCATCTCGCCGATGATATTGCGCAGGGTGGTGGCGGTGAGGTTCTCGATGGCGGCCATGGGCCGCTCTACGCCGTAGGTGAAGAGTTTCGCGTCGGTGACCTGGAAAAAGACCACCGTGTCGATCTGCATGGTAACGTTGTCGCGGGTGATGACGGGCTGGGGTTTGAAGTCCACCACCTGCTCCTTGAGGCTGACCTTCCTGGCCACCCGCATCAGGAAGGGCGCCTTGAAGTGCAGGCCGGCCTCCCAGGTGGCGTTGTAGACGCCCAGCCACTCCACCACATAGGCGGTGGCCTGGGGCACGAGGCTGATGCAGCTGATGAGCAGAATGACGGCCAGCAGCACCAGCGGGATGATGATGAACAGCATGAATGGCATAAACGATTCCTCCTTTTGTCAGATGTGCGGGGGACAGGGTTCAGACGCCGGCGGCGGCCGGCTGGTTCGCGGGCTCCACCCGCAGGGTGGTGCTCTCCACGGCGGTGACGACGCACTCGCCGCCCTCTTCCAGGGCCGTGTCGCAGACGGCGGCCCAGTCCACGCCGTCCAGCCGGACACGGCCGGGCGTGCCGGGGCGCACGGGCTGCACCACCACCGCGCGGCGGCCGATGTTGCGCTCAAGGCCCAGGACGGCGGCGGGTTTGCGCGCACGCATGCGGGCCACCAACGGCTTTGTGGCGGCCAGCGCCGCGGCGCTGACCAGCGCGAAGGCCAGCAGCTGGTAGAGCAGGTCATCCGTGAACAGGCTTGTGATGAGCCCGGCCAGCGCGCCCACGGCGAACCAGATGCTCACCAGGCTGACGGTGGCGGCCTCCACAACGACGAACAGCGCCAGGGCGATGAGCCAGCCGGCGATGGCCGCCGCTTCGGGCACGAGGATGGGTTCGAACATAAAGACTCCTTTCCGGCGGCCAAAGGCCGCCACCCCCGAAAAAACGGGGCACCGGTGTTGTCTTTATCTTATCAAAAACAAATACGATTGGCAAAGGCGGAAATATCACAAAAACGGCGGATTTTACCTATTTTTTGCTCACGGCGTGCAAAGGGGGCCTCAGGGGGCAGCAGGGCGGGGCCGGGGAAGGGCGGGCGAAAAAACAGGGCGGGAAGGGCGGCGCTTTGCCCCGTTTTGCCCGGCTGCCCTTTTGATGTTGGCTGAATGGGCCGCGGCGCTGCCGCCGCGTAGTGCGCCTCGTTTCGAACACTTTGCCCTCAAGCCGGGCAAAGTGTTCGAAACGCCGCGTGCGGCGGCGGACAGGGACACGGCCACTTCGCGCAAAACTGCCCGCACCCCCGCGCCGCCCGGACAAAGAGGCGGGGAGTTTTGCTTGCAATGCTTCGCCCGGTTTCTCCCCACCGCACGCGGCATTGTCGTTTCTTTTGCGTTCGCCCGGGGACACGCACCCTCGCACGCGGCATCTCGGACACTTTTCACGACGAAGAAAAGTGTCCGTTCTGATGCGCACTAAGGGTGGTGTCCCCGTGCTGCCGGGTGCTTTTCCCCACGCAAAAGCGGGCGGCCCTTCGGGGCCGCCCGCCGTGCGCCTGGTTCAGTTTTTCGCCGCGCCCAAAGTGCGCATGGAGTTGAGCACCGCCAGCACCATCACGCCCACGTCGGCGAAGATGGCCGCCTGCATGCCCACCAGGCCAAAGGCGCCGAGGGCGAGGCAGCCGAACTTGACCGCCAGGGCGAACACGATGTTCTGGCGCACCACCGCAAGGCATTTGCGGGCCACCTTCATGGCAAGGCTGAGCTTGGCCGGGTCGTCGTCCATCAGCACGATGTCCGCCGCTTCGATGGCCGCGTCCGAGCCCATGGCCCCCATGGCGATGCCCACGTCCGCCCGGCTGAGCACCGGCGCGTCGTTGATGCCGTCGCCCACAAAGGCAAGGGTGGTGCGCCGGGGCTTTTGGGCCAGAAGCTGCTCCACGCAGGCCACCTTGTCGCCGGGCAGCAGCTGGGCATGCACCTCGTCGATGCCAAGGCTTTGCGCCGTCTGGTGCGCGGCGGCCTCGCCGTCGCCGGTGAGCATCACCGTGCGCACGCCGCCGTCCCGCAGGGCCTTGACCGCCGCTTTGGCGGTGGGCTTTTCCCTGTCGCTGATGAGCACGCCGCCCAAGAATTCGCCCTTTTGGGCCACATACACCGCGCTGCCCGCGCCCTCCACCGGCCGGAAGGCCACCCCCAGCCGCTCCATCAGCCGGGCGCTGCCCACCGCCGTGGGCACGCCGTCCACCAGGGCGGTGACGCCGTGGCCGGCGGTCTCGGCGACCTCCTTCACCCGGTCGGGGGCGGCTTCGATGCCTGCCGCCCGCCGCAGGCTGAGGGCGATGGGATGGCTGGAGAACTGCTCGGCCAGGGCCGCGGCCTCCAGCACGCGGCTCTCCTCCGCGCCGGGGGCGGGCAGCACCCGGGCCACCTCAAAAACGCCCTGGGTGAGGGTGCCGGTCTTGTCGAACACGACGGTGCGGGTGCTGGCCAGGGCCTCCAGGTAGTTGCCGCCCTTGACCAGGATGCCCGCCCGGCTGGCCCCGCCGATGCCGCCGAAGAAGGCCAGCGGCACGCTGATGACCAGCGCGCAGGGGCAGCTGATGACCAGGAAGGTGAGGGCGCGGCGCAGCCACTCGCCCCAGCCGCCGAGGAAGAGGGGCGGCGCCACCGCCAGCGCCAGCGCGCCGATGCACACCGCCGGGGTGTACCACCGGGCGAAGCGGGTGATGAAGTTCTCGGCCTTCGCCTTTTTCATGCTGGAATTTTCCACCAGGTCCAAAATGCGGCTGACGGTGGACTGGCCGAAGGGCCTCGTCACCTCCACCCGCAAAAGGCCGGTGGTGTTGACGCAGCCGCTGACGACCTCGTCCCCCTCGGCCACGTCCCGGGGCAGGCTCTCGCCGGTGAGGGCGCTGGTGTTCAGGGCCGAAACGCCCTCCACCACCCGCCCGTCCAGCGGGACCTTTTCGCCCGGGCGCACCACGATGATCTGGCCCGGCTGCACCTCCTCGGGGCTCACGGTCACCACCGCGCCGTCTTTTTCAAGGTTTGCGCTGTCGGGCCGGATGTCCATCAGCGCGGCGATGCTGCGGCGGCTTTTGCCCACGGCGTAGCTCTGGAAGAGTTCCCCCAGCTGGTAGAACACCATGACCTCCACGCTCTCGCCGTATTCCCCCAGCGCCAGCGCGCCCACGGTGGCCACCGCCATCAGGAAATTCTCGTCGAACACCTCGCCGTGCACCACGCCCAGCACCGCCCGGCGCAGCACGTCGTAGCCGATGATGAGATAGGGCGCAAGATACAGCGCCAGCCGCACCCAGCCCTCGGCGGGCACGAAGTGCAGCGCCGCCAGCAGCGCCGCCGACACAAGGATGCGCGCCAGCATCCGTTTTTGTTTGCGGTTCATCTTAAGAACGCTCCCTTCCCCAAAAGCCGGGCTCACAGATAAATTTCACAGTCCGGCTCGATCTTGCGGCAGGCCCTGACCACCTGCTTCATCAGCGCGTCGAAGCCTTCGTCGGGCCCTTCCACCACCATCTTCTGGGTCATAAAGCTGACCGTGGCGCTCTCCACCCCCGGCAGCTTCTGCACCGCCTGCTCCATCTTGGCCGCGCAGTTGGCGCAGTCCACTTCGATGCGGAATGTCTTTTTCATGGCTCGTTCCTCCTTGTTATTCTGCGATATGCTCCAGCCCCAGGGCGATGATGTCCCGCACATGGTCGTCGTCCAGCCCGTAGAACACCGTCTTGCCCTCCCGGCGGAAACGCACCAGCTTGTTGGCCTTCAGGATGCGCAGCTGGTGGCTCACCGCCGAGGGCGTCATGGAAAGGCACTGGGCGATGTCGTTGACGCACAGCTCGCTTTCGAACAGGGCGTAGAGGATCTTGACCCGGGTGGTGTCGCCGAAAATTTTGTAAAGCTCCGCCAGGTCATAGAGCACCTCGTCCGGCGGCAGCGCGCCGCGCACCTTTTCGCACCGCTCGCCGCCCTCCCCTTCGCCGCAGGCCTTTGCCCGGGAAATGACTTCGTCCATAGGGGTCCCTCCTTTCGACGGGGCAAACATTTGAACGCTTGTTCAATTGTTATTATATTCAATCCATACCGCCCTGTCAACAGGAATTTTTGAAAAAACGAAGGCCGCCGGGAAAATTTCCCGGCGGCCCTGGCCCGGGCGCTTTCCTGCGGCACCCGGGCCTTCGGCTTATTGCGTTTTTGCAAGGGGCGTGCCCTTCGCTTTGGGCCGGAAGGGGGCAAAGCCCGCCCCGGCGCACTGAGGCGGGGTGAGCAGGCGGGCGGCGGCGTCCAGCGCCTGTTCCAGGTCCAGCGCCAGCACGTCGATGTAGCACCGCGTTTCCCCCACCGCGCCGCCCAGCACCGCAAGGCTGCCCGCGCCCTCCCGGGCCAGCGCCTCCTCCAGCGCGGCCCGCCGGGCCACCGGGTCTTCGCCGGGGGCGGGGGTGTAGTAGAAATAGCCCAGCACCGCCCCGTCGGCGGCAGCGGCGGCGCAAAGGGAGGCGTCCTGTGCCGCGAAGGCCCGCTGGGGCCCTTCAAAGCAGGTGGTGCCGGCGATGAGGTCCCGCCGCAGGCCCTTTTGGCCGGCGGGGGCGCTCTGATACCCGGTCCAGGCCGGGGGCGTTTCGTCAAAATCGAACTCCCAGCGGCGGCTCAAGGAGGCGGGAGCCAGGGCTTTCCATGCCGGGGCCAGCCAGCGCCGATGGGGGGCGTGTTCCCACAAAAGGGTCAGCCGCAGCCTTTCCCCCGCCGGTTCCAGTTTGAACTCCGGCGAGGCAAAGCATAGTCCCAGCAGCTGTTCCAGCGCGGGGCGCGCCGCTTCGCAGCCCTCGGCAAAGGCGCGTTCCGCCAGCGCGCCCTCCTGCCGGGCAAAGGCCGCCCAGAAGCGGGCCGCCCGCTGGGGAAAAGGCTCGAGGCACACCGGCAGCTCCAGCGCCGAGCGGCACCAGCGCAGGTAGGTCTCGGCGTCCCCGTCGCCGGGGGCCATCCGGTCGCTGGCTTCAAAGCAGGCCAGGGCCTCGTCCAGCCTGCCCTGATAATAAAGGGAAAAGCCCATGCGGAACTGCCACAGCGGGTCGGACGCGCCGGCGGCTTCCACCTGTTTCAGCACGGCGGCAGCCTCGGCGTAGCGGCCGAGGTTGTTCAGCGAGCGGGCCAGCATGCCCGCCAGCCGGGGGCTGGCCCCCGCCTTTTCTTCGAGCAGGGCGGCGATGGCCTCGTCGTCCGCCCGGCGGTCCAGTTCTTCCAGCTGTTCCATCAGGGCGGCGGGCGGGGGCGGCTCCACCTCACCCGCGGCGCAGGGCCGGTCCACTCGCACAAAAGGCTCGTCCAAAAGGCCCTTGTCCTCCATCAGGTCCAGCAGGCCGTCCGCGTCCTCGCCCAGTTTCAGGTCCATCTCGGAGGCATACAGGGGCAGCAGCTGGTAAAAATTCACCGCCTCGCCCCCCGGCAGCGGGCAGATGGCCGCCGGTTCGGGGGCGTTTAGCGGGTCCACCAGCATGGCGCCGCAGAGCAGGGTGTTGCTGGCAAAGGGCCGGCCGTTGGGCACCGTGTGGCCCCAGCCCAGCCAGGTGCCCTGTTCGGCGGGCATCCGGGCCAGCAGGCGCAGCCAGCGCACCGGCCAGCGCCAGACCTCCCGCTCGTCCTCCACCTTCCAGTCCGCGGGCAGCAGCATCATCAGCTCCGCCCGTTCCAGCTGCTGGCCCGCAAGGTCCGGGGGCAGCTCCATGGGCCGCGCCCCCATGCCCCAGGTGAGCAGGGTGTAGTACTCCCGGCCCGGCTGCGGGCCGATGACGAGCACCGAGACGCCGTCCGCGCCGGGCAGCGTCCGGCCCACCGGGCCGAACCAGGTGAGGATGTGCTTTTGCAGCGCCGCCGCCTGGGCGGGGGCATAGCCCGGCGCGGGGGGCGGCGGGGGCGCGAGAGGCGCGGGGGGCGCGTCGAACCAGCTGGCGGGCCATCTCTCCTCATACAGCCGGGTGGGGGCGGAAAGGTCGTGCTCGATCATCACATAAACATAGAGTGGCTCCTCGGGGCAATGCCCGGCGTGGTAGCCCAGCTGGGCGCGGCCCTGCCGGTCCACCAGCACCTCTGCCGGGGCAAGGCGCACCCCGGGCCGGCGCTTTTGGGCCAGCGGGCGGCCCTCTTTCTCCAGCCGGGGCAGGGCCTCCACCAGCGCCGCCAGCCAGGCCGGGTCCAGTTTGGAGGCGGCGGCTTCGCTCATGCGCAGGCGCATGTCCAGAAAGCCGCTGCCGAAGGGCACCCGGCAGAAACACCAGGGGGCCTCGAAGGCCCAGTCCCGGGCGGCAAGGGCCGCCGACACCCGGCCAAGGCCCGCGCCGTCCACCAAAAAACCGGGGGCCAAAGCGCGCACCTGCCGCTCTTTTCCGGCAGGCGCGGCGCACGCCGCCAGCTCTTCCAGCGGGGCGTCTGCCGCCACCGCCGCCCGCAGGCGGGCCAGCCGGGCGTTCTCGCCGGCGCGGGCAAAGGCCTCGTCCAGCACGGCCAGCGCGCCGGGAACATCCCCCTCAAAGGCCCGCAGGGCCGCGGCCAGGGCCGCCAGCCCCTCGTCCTGCCCGAAGCGGCGCAGGCCTGCCTCGGCCCAGCGGCGGGCGGCGCGCGCTTCGCCGGTGCACAGGCAGGCCCAGGCCATCGCCCGGTGCCAGGAGGCGGCGCGGGCGGCTTCGGCGGTTTTTTCCAGCCAGCGGCGGGTGTGCCAGAAGCACTCATAGTCCCCGATGGCGGCGTCCAGCCGGGCCACCAGGGCCGCCAGCTCCCCGTCGGCAAAGATGTCCTCCTGGGTCCAGCGGCCCTCGTCCAGGCCGTCCTCCAGATGATGCTGGATCTCGTCCAGCATGACGTAATACAGGCCCTCGGCCTCCAGCGGGGCCAGCCCGGCCAGAAAGGAGCGGGAGAGGATCATTGCGCCCGTTCCTCCAGGATTTTGCCGCGCACAAAGCGGCTGACCGCCGCCATCACCCGCCGCTCGCGTGTGAAGTCCCAGAACAGCAGGGCCAGGGCGATCACGCCGGGGGCGATGCTGGCGCCGGTGTTCGGGGCCAGCACCCGGGCCGCTACCATCCCGGCCACCGCCAGCGCCGCCGCGGCCCAGCAGGCAAGGCGCAGCGCCCAGGACTCGTGGAAGGCCAGATGCAGCCGCCCGTCCTCGCACTCGATGTCGAACCAGGGGGCGTAAAAGCCCTTTTTCAGCTCCAGAACGGTGGGGCGCTCCTTTTTGTAATAGGGCTCGCTCTCCACGGTGGCCTGCCAGCCGCCGGGCAGCTTCTCCTGCCGGTGGGCCAGCAGCGCCTCGTGGAGTTCAAACTTGTTCTTTTTGGTCTTGAAACCCAGTCGCTGCATGGTGTGTCCTCCTTGTTTATTCCCTTGCGGGCAAAAGCGCCAGATGCCGGCGCATCAGAACAAATGCCGCCGCCGCGGTGAGCGCCACCGCAGCGGGGTAGGCGATCCAAACGCCCTCCAGGCCCAGCCAGAGGGGCAGGGTGAACAGGAAAAGCGGCTGCGCCGCCAGCGGCTCGCCGTAGGCCAGGATGCCGCCGGCCAGCGGCTCGCCCACCGCGCAGAAATAGCTGCAGGTGAATCGCGACGCCGCCACGAAGGGGCAGGCGAGGGTGAGGGTCCACATGGCCGCCGCGCCCTCGGCCGCCGCCCCGGCGCTGGCGCCGAACACCGCGGGCAGAACGTCCCGCAAAGCAAAGCAGGCAGCGCCGCTGGCCAGCGCCACCCCCACCGCCAGGGCAAGCCCTTTGCGGCGCAGGCGGTCAAGGCTTTGCCAGTCCCGCGCGCCGCGGGCGTAGCTGAACAGCGGCTGCAAACCGTCGCCCACGCCGCTGATGAGCGGGATGATGCTGCCCAGCACATAGCTGAGCACCGCATACACCGCCACGCCTTTCGTGCCGCCGTAGCGCAGGGCCCGCAGGTTGGTGACCAGCAGGATGGCGCTGGTGGAGATGGACAGGCCAAACGGGGACACCGCATAGTGCAATATTCCCTTCACCATCCGCCGGCGCAGGGCGAACTGCCCCGGGCGCAAAGACCAGCCCCTGCGGGCCAGCAGCAGCGGCAGCGCCGCCAGCGCGCAGGCCCCCTGGGACAGGCCGGTGGCCAGCGCCGCGCCGGGCAGGCCCCACTGAAAGCGCTGGATGAACAGCCAGTCCAGAAAGATGTTGCCCAGAAGGCCGCCCACGGTGACCGCCATGGCCCCCAGCGTGCGGCCGGCGCTGCGCGCCAGGGGCAGAAGGCCGGTGGCGAACACCTGGCAGGCGGCGAGCAGGCAGACCACCCGGACATAGGCGGCGGCCAGGGGATAAAGCTCCTCGTTCGCCCCGATGAGGGGCAGGATGTACGGATAGGCCAGCCCCAGCCCCGCGCCCAGCAGGGCGGCGCACACCGCCAGCAGGGTCACGGCGTTGCCCCGGGCGGCGAGGGCCTCGGCCCTGTCGCCTTTGCCCAGGGCGGTGGCAAGGCGCACCGCGCCGCCGGTGCCCACCGCCAGGCTCACCGCCTGGATGAAGGCCACGACGGGCCAGGCCACGTTGATGGCCGCAAGGCCCGCGTCGCCCAGGTTCTGGCCGATGAACAGGCCGTCCACAATGATGAAGCAGCTGTTCAGCAGCTGGCTGAACATGCTGGGCAGCGCATAGCGCCAGAACTGGCCGCGGATGGCCGCGGCGGAAGGCTCGTTGTGCATGGATCCACCTCTTTCCTTGGAATTATAGCCTTTTTCCCGGCGCTTGGCAACGGCGCGGGGCTGCATCTGGATTTTTGCGCGCCGTTCGTATATAATGGTAACAGTATTTTGAAAGGAAAAGGAGGGCGGGCGTTTTGTACAGCAAGATCCAGGTGATCCGCAAGCTGCTGATCGGCGCGGCGGCGCTGGCTGTGGCCATCTGCATCACCATCTTCATCCGGGAAAACATGGACGTGAACGACCCCGAGCAGGCGCTGCCCTCCATCACCATCACCATGAACGGCGCCACCGCCATGGCGCCGGAGATGATCTTCCGGGCGGGGTACGAGTGGAACTTCCTCACCACCACCGCCAAATCCACCCCGCCCTACAGCAGCCAGGACCTGCAGGCCCACACCCCGCCGGTGGAGATGCTGGCCCGCACCTACATGGACATCGACTTCTCGCTGGAGCCGCGGAGCCTGACCATCAGCCGCTCGGACGAGGAGAACTTTGAGGCTTTTCTGGACCTGGTGGACGCGGAAGAAGGCCCCATCATCGCCCCCGCCACGCCCGGCGTTTACATGTACCGCATCCAGGCGGACTTCGGCTGGCGCGGGTCCATCGTCTACTTCTTCCGCATCCGGGTGCAGGCGGGCGGCTGAGCGGCACATCGGTTTTTGGCTGCGGCGCTGCGCCGCGGCCTTTTTTCAAAAGGAGGCACGGAGCATGGCAAAGGAGATCACGGCCCAGCAGGTGTTCGGCCTGCTGCCCCGCCGCAGGCAGGACAGCCACAAGGGCAGCTACGGCAAGGTGATGTGCCTTGCCGGGTCGGCGCGGTTCCGGGGCGCGGCGGCGCTGGCCGCCGAGGGCGCGCTGCGCGCGGGAGCGGGGCTGGTGACGCTGGCGTCGGTGGAGCCGGTGATCGCCGCGGTGGCGGCCCGCTGCCCCGAGTGCGTCTTTCTGCCCTGCCGCCAGAGCGCCGGGGGCGGCGTGAGCGCCCAGAGCGGCAAGGCCGTTCTGGAAAAAGTGCGGGGCATGGACGTGCTGCTGTTTGGGCCGGGCCTTGGCGACACGCCGGACACCGCCGCTTTGCTGGAGCAGCTGGGCCCTTCCGCCGGGTGCGCCCTGGTGCTGGACGCCGACGGCCTGAACGCCGCCGCCAAAATGGACAGCCTGCCCCGCTCGCCGGGCCTGCCGCTGATCCTGACCCCCCACCCCGGCGAGATGGCCCGCCTGTGCGGCCTGACCATCGCCGAGGTGAACGCCGGGCGGGAGGGCATCGCCGCCGGCTACGCCCGCGCCGAGGACTGCGTGGTGGTGCTGAAAGGCCACCGCACCATCGTGGCGGGGCCGCAGGGCGAAGTGTTCGTGAACC
>NZ_CALXHK010000044.1:0-17001 GCF_944388085.1 Candidatus Allofournierella excrementigallinarum
GTTAAGCTCCGTAGTGCCGAAGATACTTGGTTGGAGACGACCTGGGAAAATAGGTAGGCGCCGGCTTTCTCTTTGCCATTTTCCAGGGGCCCCTGCCGCAAGGCGGGGGCCCTTTTTCTTTGTGTGCAGAGGCGCTGCCCTAACCCTTACGTCCGAAGCCGGGCGTGCGGCGAGAGATGCCTGCATCAATGTGCCGGCGCGGCGCTGCGGCGATGCATCGCCTGTGACTGCGGCGGCCGGCTCTTTGCGGCCGCAGGGTAAGGGAAAAAGCAAGAAAGGGGCGCGGCGGCACGTCTTTTCTCTGACAGTGATTTGCATGTCCGCAAAGCAAGACGTGAAAAAGCCTTTTCTTTTTTCCTGTTTTGTGCGATGATAAAAGGGCAAAGGAGGCGCGGCCATGCTGAAATTTCCCTGCCTTGTGCTGGACCATGATGATACGGTGGTGCGCAGCACTCCCACCGTCCATTATCCGGCTTTTGTCGAAACCCTTAAGGCGCTGCGCCCTGATGTTCGCTGGGATCTGGAGCAGTTCGTTGCCTACAACTTTGACCCCGGCTTTGAGGCCATGTGCCGCGACATCCTCCGCTTCACGCCGGAGGAGATGGCCCTCCAGGAGGCGGGCTGGCGCGCCTGGTCCGCCGCCCATATCCCGCCCGCGTTTGACGGGATGAGCGAGCTGCTGCGTTGTTATCGCGCACAGGGCGGCGCAGTGTGCGTGGTGAGCCATTCCAGTGAGGAGACCATCCGTAGAGATTACCGCCGGCACTTTGGCTTCGAGCCCGACCTGGTCTTTGGCTGGGAGCTGGGAGCGGACAAACGCAAGCCCGCCCCATGGCCCCTGGAGCAGATCATGGCGCACGTTTCTCTGGGGCCGCAGCAGCTCCTGATGGTGGACGACCTCAAGCCGGGCTGGCAGATGGCGCAAAGCTGCGGCGTGCCCTTCGCCTTTGCGGGCTGGGGCTGCGGCGTGGAGAGCATCCATGACTTCATGCGCCGGAACGCCGACTATTATTTGCAGCAGGTGAGCGAGCTGCAGGTGCTGGTGCTGGGCGAATGAATCTCAAAGCATGTCCTGCTCCGCCCGCAATGCCTGAGGATGGCGTTATACAGGCCCAAAATGCCCATATACTTTAAAAAAACCTTGCAATCAGCCGGGGTTTGTGGTATAGTATTAAAGCCGCATGGTTTGGGCATCCAAGAGGTGTGCAACATTCACCCGCCTTATCGTCCAGCGAGACTTATATAAGAGAGGCAAAAACTATGTACGCGATCATCGTTACCGGTGGCAAGCAGTACCGCGTCCAGAAGGGCGACGTGGTCTTCGTTGAGAAGCTGAACGCCGAGGAAGGTTCCACCGTCAAGTTCGAGAACGTCCTGGCTGTGGGCGGCGAAGGCGGCACCAAGGTGGGCGCTCCCAACGTGGAGGGCGCCAGCGTGGAAGCCAAGGTCGTCAAGAACGGCAAGGGCAAGAAGCTGAACATCATCACCTATCGTCCCAAGAAGGGCAGCGCCCGCCGTATGGGCCATCGTCAGCCCTACACCAAGGTCGAGATCACCGCGATCAACGGTTAAGTAATGGAGGTGTAACACAATGGCACATAAAAAAGGCGTAGGTTCTACTAAGAACGGCCGCGATTCCGAGTCCAAGCGTCTGGGCGTCAAGCGCGCCGATGGTCAGTTCGTGCTGGCCGGCAACATTCTGGTTCGTCAGCGTGGCACCCACATTCACCCCGGTGAGAACGTGGGCAAGGGCAGCGACGATACCCTGTTCGCCCTGGTTGACGGCAAGGTCAGCTTCGAGCGCATGGGCCGTGACCGCAAGAAGGTCAGCGTCCGCCAGTGATGGTTTGCAAAGCCGCAGGGGCCACCCCCTGCGGCTTTTCTGGTCGTTAAGCACCCCTCTTGCCGGGCATACTGTGAGCAAAACAGCCTGCCGCCTGCGGCGGCGCAATGAATAAGGAGAACAACATGTCCATGTTTGTAGATGTGGCCAAGATCACCATCAAGGCCGGCAAGGGCGGCGACGGCGCGGTGAGTTTCCACCGCGAAAAATTTGTGGCGGCCGGCGGCCCCGACGGCGGCGACGGCGGCCGGGGCGGCAACGTGGTCTTTGTGGCCGATGACAACCTTTCCACCCTGATGGATTTCCGCTACAAGCGCAAATACGTGGCCGAAGTCGGCCAGAACGGCGGCGCCGCCCGCTGCACCGGCAAAAACGCGCCGGACCTCATCATCCGGGTGCCCCGGGGCACCCTGGTGAAGGAGGCGGGCACCGGCCTCGTGATGGCGGATATTTCCGGTTCGGAGCCGGTGGTAGTTGCCAAGGGCGGCCGTGGCGGCTGGGGCAACACCCATTTTGCCACCCCCACCCGCCAGATCCCCAAGTTCGCCAAGCCCGGCCTGCCCGGCCAGGAGTTCGAGGTGCGCCTGGAGCTGAAGCTGATCGCCGACGTGGGCCTGATCGGATTCCCCAATGTGGGCAAATCCACCCTCATCAGCGTCATCAGCGCGGCCAAGCCCAAGATCGCCAATTATCACTTCACCACCCTGTCCCCGGTGCTGGGCGTGGTGCGGGTGGGCCCGGAGCAGAGCTTTGTGGCCGCCGACATTCCCGGCCTCATCGAGGGCGCCAGCGAGGGCGTGGGCCTGGGCCATGATTTCCTGCGCCATGTGGAGCGCTGCCGCCTGCTGCTGCATGTGGTGGACGTTTCCGGCTGCGAAGGCCGCGACCCGGTGGAAGATTTTGAGAAGATCAACGCCGAGCTTGAGAACTTCAGCCCCGAGCTGGCGGCCCGGCCCCAGATCGTGCTGGGCAACAAGTGCGATATCGCCACCGAGGAACAGATCGAGGCCTTCCGCGCCTACATCGAGAGCAAAGGCCTGACCTTCCTGCCCATCTCCGCCGCGGCGAACCAGGGCCTCAAGGGCCTGCCCGGCCTTGTGTGGGAGAAGCTGCAGACCCTGCCCCCGGTGCAGACCTTCGAGGCGGAGTATGTGCCTCAGGCGGTTCCCGTGGGCGAGCGCAGCTACACCATTGAAAAGACCGGCGAGCACGAGTTTTCCATCGACGCGCCCTGGCTGGAGCGCATCCTGGCAGGCAGCGATGTGGACGACTATGAGAGCCTGCAGTACTTCCAACGCCAGCTGGGCGACAGCGGCATCCTGAACGACCTGATGGCCCGGGGCGTGCAGGAGGACGACACCATCAAGATCGGCGAATACGAGTTCGATTATATCTTCTAAAGAGGGCGGGCGCAGCCCGCGAAAAGGAGCTGGAACGTTTGTATCTGGAGAGCGAAACGCCGGTGGACATCCACGAGCAGTCGCCGCTGAACCTTGCTTTTGTGGGGGACGGCGTGCTGGAGCTGCTGGTGCGCCGCCGGTTGGTGGAGCGCACCCGTCTCACCCCCGGCAAGCTGCACGCCGTGTGCGTGAAGTATGTATCCGCCAAGGGCCAGAGCAAGGCGCTGGAGGTCATCGAGCCGCTGCTCACCGAAGCGGAGCAGGCGGTGCTGCGCCGCGGGCGCAACGCCAGCAAGGCAACGGTGGCGAAACACGCCACACCCCAGGAATACCGCGCCTCCACCGGCTTTGAGGCGCTGCTGGGCTGGCTTTACCTCACCGGGCAGACCGGGCGCATCGAAGAATTGTTCGAGGCGCTGTGGGCGGGCTTTGACCCGCTGGAAAAAACCGGGGAATAAGCCCCGGCGCCGCGTTTCGCGGCCCTGCGGCTGAGCACGGAGAACGCAGAAAGCGGGGGCCGGGCGGTTCATCCCGTCCGGCCCCCGTGTGTGTTCAGAGCGCTGGTTATTTTGCGCCTTTGCCGCCCATGCAGTTCTTGGAGCTGTTCTTGGCGGCGTTGGTGGTCTTGGCGTTCACAGGGTTCGGGACCATGTTCTTGGCGCCGGCCTTGTCGTTCTGAGAGGTGGTCTTGGCGTTCTGGCTGCTGGTCTTGGTGTTGCGGTTGTCCATGATGATAGTCTCCTTTCCATAACGGGGGCGGCTGTTTGCCGGCCCCTTCGTTCCTATTCTGCCCCGGTTCGGGTCGGTTATGCAAAGGCGGTGGAGTATGTACCCGGAATATTTTGAAACGAGAGAACGGGCGCTGTTGGGCGAGCGGTTCGACGCGCTGTTTGCCGCATCCGAAGCCCCGGCCCGGGGCCTGACGGTGAACGGCCTGCGCTGCACCCCCGAGTGGCTGACGCGGCGGCTGGACGCGCCGCTGACGCCCTCGCCTTTCTGCCCGACCGGCCTGGTGCTGGGCGACAGCGAACGGCGTCTGGGCAAGCACCCCTATCATCACGCGGGCGCATTCTACCTGCAGGAGCCTTCGGCCAGCGCGCCGGCGGCGCTGCTGGAGGTGCGGCCCGGCCATCGAGTGCTGGATCTGTGCGCCGCGCCCGGCGGCAAGAGCAGCCAGCTGGCGGCGGCGCTGGCCGGGCAGGGGGTGCTGGTGAGCAACGAGTACGAGCCCGCCCGCGCCCAGGCGCTGATGAGCAATCTGGAACGGATGGGCCCGGTGAACGCCATCATCACCACCGGCGACACCGCCCGCCTCGCGGCGGCGCTGCCGGGCTGGTTCGACCGGGTGCTGGTGGACGCGCCCTGCTCCGGCGAGGGGATGTTCCGCAAGGAGCCTCAGGCGGCGGCCCAGCACAGCCAGGCTCTGGTGGCCCGGTGCGCTGCCCTGGGTGCGGAGATTCTGGAAAACGCCGCGGCGGCGCTGGCCCCCGGCGGCCTGCTGGTCTATTCCACCTGCACCTTTGCCCCCGAGGAGGACGAGGGCCAGGTCGGGCGTTTTCTGGCCCTGCACCCGGAGTTCGAACTGCTGGACTGCGGCGTTTCCTTTGGCGCGCCAGGCGAAGAAAACCGCTGCGGCGAACACCCCTTCCCGGCAGGCTTGACCCGCCGCATCTGGCCCGCCCAGGGGGGCGAAGGGCACTTTATGGCCAAACTGAAAAAAAGCCCGGAGGCCCCGGCGGCTGCGCCCCGGCGGGCCAAGCTTGCCCGCCCCGCCAAACCCTGCGCCGAGTGGCTGGTCTTTGCGGCGGAGTATTTCCCGGCGCTCAAAGAGCAAAGCGCCCAGGGGGCGGGGGAGCGGCTGTTCCTGCCGCCTCAGGGATGGCAGGGGGAGGGGCTCAAACTGAGCATCGCCCGCTGCGGCGTGACGCTGGGCCGGGCGCAGAAGGGCCGCTTTGAGCCGGACCATCACCTGTTCATGGCCTATGGCCCGGAGTGTGAGAACCGGGAGGAACTGACCCTTGGCGACCCGCGCACCGAGGCGTGGCTGCGGGGTGAGGAGATCGAGGCGGTCACCGCGAAAAACGGCTGGTGCGCCGTTCTGGTGGACGGCCTGCCTCTGGGCGGGGGCAAGGTGAGCGGCGGCCGGGTGAAGAACCACTACCCCAAAGCCCTGCGGAATCTCAAATGACAGGAAGGCGGAACAGATGATACGAAGCGCGACCCCAAGCGATTATGCGCCGGCGGAAGCCATCATGGAGCAGGTGCAAAACCTGCATGCCGGTTGGAGACCGGATGTTTACCGCGCCGGGGTCACGGTGCTGACGCCGGACTATTTCGGCGAGCTGGTGCATGCCGGGCAGGTGCTGGTATGCGAAGAAGAAGGCTCTGTCGCCGGCGTTGCCATCTTCCGGGAGCGGCAGGCGGGCGGCCCCGTGAAGATGGAGCGCAGGACCCTTTACATCGACTCTATCGCGGTGGATGAGGCGCATCGGGGGCGGGGCATCGGCCGCCGGCTGCTGGACGAGTGCAAGGCAATCGCTCGGCAGAGGGGCTGCTGCGGCCTGGAACTGCAGGTGAACGCGCTGAACGCCCGGGCGATGAAACTCTACCGGGAGTACGGCTTTGGCGAAAAGTCGGTGAACATGGAGCTGAACTTCTGAGCCATTGCCGAAAAACCGCGCAAACAGGCGGCAAAAGGGCCCATGCGGCCCGCCGCCCCTCTTGTCATCCCCGGCGGGATATGATAAAATTATTTAGTTACTGGCAATTGTTTGGGCAAAAAATGGCCCAAGATGTAATAGGAGGAATCCGAACATGTCCGGACACAGCAAATGGAACAACATCAAGCGCAAAAAGGAGAAGACCGACGGCCAGAAGGCCAAGATCTTCACCAAGGTCGGCCGTGAGATCGCGGTGGCGGTGCGGGCCGGCGGCGCTGACCCCAACTCCAACAGCAAACTGCGCGACCTGATCGCCAAAGCCAAGAGCCTGAACGTGCCCAACGACAACATCCAGCGCATCATCAAGCGCGCCGAGGGCGGCGAGAAGGACAACTACGAGGCCATCACCTACGAAGGCTACGGCCCCTGCGGTGTGGCCATGATGGTGGAGACCCTCACCGACAACCGCAACCGCACCGCGGCCAACCTGCGCCACTACTTCGACAAGTTCGGCGGCAACCTGGGCAACATGGGCTGCGTCAGCTTCATGTTCACCCAGAAGGGCGTCATCGTGCTGGACGGCGAGGGCCTGGACGAGGAGAAGGTCATGGAGGACTGCTTCGACGCCGGCGCAGAAGACTTCGACATGGGCGACGGCGTGGTGGAGGTCACCTGCGACCCCGACAGCTTCTCTGACGTGCGTCAGGCTCTGGAGGACAAGGGCTATAACTTCATCTCCGCCGAAGTGGAGATGGTGCCCGCCACCACCACCGCCATCACCGACGAGGACAACCAGAAGCTGATGGCCAAACTGCTGGACGCGCTGGACGACGACGATGACGTGCAGAACACCTGGCACAATCTGGAGAACGAAGAGGACCTGGATCGCTGATCCGTCCTCTCTGCGCCCGGCTTCGGGCGAGCACAGGCGCCTGTCCGCCCGACCCGTTTCGGGGGGCGGCGGGCGCTTTTCACTGTGAAAGGAGGCGATGGCCATGGCTGACGTCATTCTCTGTCCCCACTGCCTTTCCCGGGTGGAAGCGGGCAAGGAGCAGTGCCCTTTCTGCGACAAGAGCCTGCGGAACACCAATCCCCCCGGCACCCTGCCCTATGCCAGCCTGCTGGCGGGGCGCTACACCGTGGGGCGCCACATCTCCACCGACGGCGAAGGCGTGACGTATGCCGCGCTGGAAAACAGCGGCGGCGTGCGGGTGATTTTGAAAGAGTACTTTCCCGTGACCCTCAGCGAAGGGCGGGACACCGCCGGCGCCATCCTGCCCAAAGAGGGCAAAGAGGTGCTGTTTAAGACCACGCGGATGGATTTTGCCGACCTGCACCGCAGCATCATGCGCATCACCCCCAGCACCGGCCTGGCTGCCGTGCTTGACGTGGTGGAGGCGAACAACACGGCCTACGCCGTGCTGGAGCAGGTGGGCGGCGAGACCCTGAGCCATTACCTCAGCGAACACCCCGGCTGCATCCCCGTCGCCCAGGCCCGCAGCATGATGCAGGCCGTGATGGAAGGGGTGGCCGCCCTGCACAAGGCAGGGCTGGTGCACCGGGGCGTTTCCCCGGAAAACATCCTGCTCACCGGCAGCGGCGCCGCCCGTTTGTGCGGGTACGGCACGCTGGGCCTGCGCACCGAGGGAAGCGAACTGAAAAGCAGCCTGTATGAAGGATATTCCGCCCCCGAACAGTATTCCGCCGCCGAGTTTGAGGGCCGCTACACCGACGTGTACGGCCTTGCGGCGGTGTTTTACCGGCTGGTCACAGGCCAAACGCCGGTGAGCGCCCGGCAGCGGCTGGTAAGCGACAGCCTGCCCGCCGCCCGGCAGCTGGAACCGTCGGTGCCGGGGCATGTGTCCGCCGTGCTGGAGCATGCCCTCGAAATGGAGCCCGCCCGGCGCATCCAGAACGTGCCCGAGCTGATGGGCTCGCTGATGAGCGAGCGGGCGGCGGAGAGCCTCAGCCAGCCCCGGCGGGAGTGGGCGGTCAGCGGCAAAAGCCTGCTGGCGGGCAGCTTGGTGGTCATTGCGGTGCTGTTCGCGCTGCTTCTCTGGAGCATCCTGGGCCGCGAGAGCGGCCAGCAGATCACCAGCATCAGCCAGCCGGCCAGCAGTGAGGCCGCCGAGGCGGTGCTTGTGCCGGACTTCACCGGATACACCTACAGCCAGCTGCAAAGCGACCCCCAGTTCAGCGCCAACTACCGCTTCTCCATCGTTGCCCAGGAATTCAGCTCCGACTATGCCCAGGGCGTGGTGATGGACCAGAGCCCGGAGGAGGGCACCACCACCACCGACGAACAGCCGCTGATCGAACTGGTCATCAGCAAGGGCCCGGAGAAGGTGGAGATGCCCAACATCATCGGCTTCACCCGGGAGAGCGCCGAGAAGGAGCTGGCGGCCAACAACATCAAGGCCAGCTTCTTCATGATCGAGAACAACGGCGATTATGCCAGCGACTGCGTGGTGAACACCGACGTGGAGGCGGGCACCTTCATCGACGTGAACAAGGTGACGGTGAACGTCTACATCGCCAAGGAGCGGGTGGTCATCAATCCGCCCGAGCCCACGCCGGAACCTACCCCTTCGCCGGAGCCTTCGCCTTCTCCCGGCGCGCAGCCCGATGCCTGAAAGCAAACAAAAACACGGCCCTGCGGAAGTTTTCCGTGGGGCCGTGTTTTTGTTTGCAGGGCGGGGGAGAAAAGCACAAAGAAACCCGCCCCGGCCGCAAAGCCGGGGCGGGTTGGTGAACATCAGTCGCTCACGTAGGGCATCAGGGCAACGTGACGGGCGCGCTTGATCGCGACGGTCAGCTCCCGCTGATGGAAGGCGCAGGTGCCGGTCACGCGGCGGGGAATGATCTTCGCACGCTCGCTGACATACTTGCGCAGGCGGGCAACATCCTTGTAGTCGATGTGCTCCACGCGGTCTACACAAAAGCTGCAGACCTTCTTGCGGCCGCGGCGCACGGGGCGCTGGGGCCGGCCTTCGGTCTTCTCAAAAGCCATGGCTGGTTACCTCCTGTTAGAATTCGATTCGTTAGAACGGAAGATCCTCGCCGTCGTCGATCACAGCAAAATCCTCATTGCTGCCGGCGGAATAGCTGGGGGCCTCCTGGGCCGCCTCGCGGGGAACTTCCTGCCGGGGCGCGTAGCTGCCGGTGCCGGTGCTGCCGCCAGACTTGCTGCTGGCGAAGTGAACGTTGTCGGCCACGATCTCAAACGCCTTGCGGTTGTTGCCGTTCTTGTCCTGATAGGTCCGGGTCTGGATGCTGCCGTTCACGGCGATCAGGGAACCTTTCTGGAAATACTTGCAAACAAACTCGGCGCTGGAACGCCAGCAGACGATGTCGATGAAATCGGCCTGCCGCTGTTCACCCTGACGCACAAAGCTGCGATCCACCGCGATGGTGAAGGTGGTCACGCTCACGCCCTGGGGGGTGTGGCGCAGTTCCGGGTCGGCCACCAGCCGGCCCATCAAAGCTACAACATTCAGCATTGGTTGGCCTCCTTATTCGGCTTCGGCCACGATCATCGTGCGGAGAACGCCGTCGGTGATCTTGTAAACGCGATCCAGCTCGGCGGGGAACGCGGGCTCACTGGTGAACTTGATCACAGTGTACACGCCCTCTTCCTCGTCGTTGATGGGGTAGGCCAGGCGGCGTTTGCCCCAATCGTCAACAGAATCGATGGTACCATTCGCCTCGATCAGGCTCTTGAACTTGCCGATCAGAGCGGCGGAAGCCTCCTCATCGAGCGCGGCGCTGGTAACCAGCATGGTCTCGTACTTTGCCATTTCTGTGCACCTCCTTTTGGACATATGGCCCCTTGTGGGGCAAGGATAACCGCCCTTTTTAAGGGCAGCAATTTATTATACCAATCAAACAGGCGGCTGTCAACCGCTGTTTGACGGTTTTTGAGGGGTTTTTGCCTCAAACGGCCAGGCCTGCCATCGGCGCGGCCATCAGGGGCGCCAGCGCCATGAATGTCAGCAGAAAATTGATGCCCAGAACCAGAGATACGCTCACCACGACGGCGGTCAGGCTCACGCCGCCCTCCCTGGCCAGCGCCGCGGGGGCGTCGGCGGCAGGGCAGCTTTGCAGCACGCGGGCGATGCGCTTTTCGCCGATGCGCCGGTACCAGTACACGGCGAGCAGGCCCTCGGTGAACTGGATGGCCAGGTTCACCACCCGCAGCACGTTCAGCACGATGGAAAAGACGTCCAGGTCCAGCCCGGCCACCAGGGGGCTTTCCGCCAGCACCAGGAACTGCAGCAGCTGGGGGATGTAGGCGCCGAACACGTCCAGCGTCAGGAAAATGGCGGCGGGCGCCCACATCTTGCGGTAGAAGAAATAGAACGGCCCGAAGAAGAAGGCGGAAAAGGAGACCGCCAGCTTCTGGCCGGTCACGGCCATCCGCTTGAAGTTCATCAGGTAGTAGCCCGCGTTGGGGCCCAGGAAAGCCGCCCAGTCCCGCGCCTTCACGCCGCCCAGGTCGTCCTCCGGGCGCAGCTGGCCGGGGGCCGCCTGCCGCGCCCCGGCATAGGGGTCATGCTGGGGGCCGGTGGCGGGCCCGTAGCTGGCAGGCCCATAACCGGAAGGCCCGGAGGCAGCCGGGCCGCTGCCGGGGGCGTAGCGGGGGCCGCCGGCGCGCAAAGGCGCGCCGCAGCTCTCGCAGAACAGGCCGCCCGCCGGGTTCATCGCGCCGCAGGCGGGGCAGGCGATCTCTGCGCCAAAGGCGGAAGCGGCATCCCGGCCCGGCATTTCGCCGGGCGCGGGCTTCCACTCAAATCCCGCGCCGTGCCGGCTGGCGAACAGGCACCCGGCATTCTTCTGATAGCAGGCGCGGTGGTAGGGCGCGCCGCATTCGGGGCAGACCACCAGGTCGTCCTCCTCGGTGAAAGGCTGCTGGCACACTGGGCACTTGCAGCCGGTGAAATCAGCCATAGAAACTCCTTTTTGCCGGCCCTGGGGCCGGCAGACGGTATTTGATGTTATTGTAACGCAAACAAAGGCAAAATGCAAATCTCCGCCCTTCAAGACCCTTTACTTTACGCCGGGTTTCGGCTATACTACTATGGGATATGTTTAGAGCACACAGAAGGGAATTGCGATATGATCACCATTGACGAACTGAAAATGCAGATGAGCGAGCTTCGGCAGTCCACCGCGGAGCTGGGCGACGCTCTGGCCATCACCGCCAGCGAGAAGCGGGTGGCCGAGCTGGAGCACAAGATGACCATGCCCGGTTTCTATGACGACACCGAGGCCAGCGGCAAGGTGTTCAGCGAGATGAGCGCGCTCAAGGGCAAGCTGGAGCGCTATTCCAAGCTCAAGACCCTGTGCGACGACGCGGACACCATGCTCCTGCTCTGCGAGGAGGAAAACGACCCCTCCCTCGTCCCCGAGGCGGAGGCGGCGGTGAACGAGGTGGCAAAGGCGGTGGACGAGCTGCAGCTCATCACCCTGCTCAGCGGCCAGTACGACAAGAACAACGCCATCCTTACCTTCCACGCGGGCACCGGCGGTACCGAGGCTCAGGACTGGGCGGACATGCTTTTCCGCATGTACAACCGCTGGGGCGCGGCCCACGGCTTCAAGGTGAGCACCCTGGATTATCAGGACGGCGACGAGGCCGGCCTTAAAAGCGCATCCATCATGGTGGAAGGCCCCAACGCCTACGGCCTGCTGAAAGGCGAGAACGGCGTGCACCGCCTGGTGCGCGTCTCCCCCTTCGACAGCCAGAGCCGCCGCCAGACCAGCTTCGCCAGCCTGGAGGTCATGCCCGAGCTGGACGACAGCATCCAGGTGGAGATCCGCCCCGAGGACATTGAGATGCAGGTCTACCGCTCCTCCGGCGCGGGCGGCCAGCACATCAACAAGACCTCCAGCGCGGTGCGCCTGATCCACAAGCCCACCGGCATCGTGGTGAGCTGCCAGACCGAGCGCAGCCAGTTCCAGAACCGCGACACCGCCATGAAGATGCTGGCTTCCAAGCTGTATCAGATCAAGGAGCAGGAGCACCTGGACAAGATCAGCGACATCAAGGGCGTGCAGAAGGAAATTGCCTGGGGCCATCAGATCCGCAGTTATGTCTTCATGCCCTACACCCTGGTGAAGGACCACCGCACCGGCTACGAGAACGGCAACGTGCAGGCCGTGATGGACGGCGACCTGGACGGCTTCATCAACGCCTACCTGAAGGCTGCCAGCAAAGGCGAATTGCAGGACACTTGATAAAACCGCAACTCAAACAGGCGGCGCGGGCTGAATTTCAGCCCGCGCCGCCTGTTTGCTGCATAATTCAAACGACAGTTGAAAAAATAACCTTGTGGTTTGAAAACAGCTCCATTGTGCCCATGGGAACACCGTGGTAAGATAGAAAAAGAGAAAGGGGCGTGGCAAAGGATGAACGCCATCGGCGAAACGGTGCAGCGATTGCGGCGGGCGAAGGGCCTGACCCAGGGCCAGCTGGCAAACCAGCTGGGGGTCAGCAGCGCGGCGGTGAGCAAGTGGGAGACCGGCGGCGCGCTGCCGGACGTGGCCCTGCTCTGCCCGCTGGCCCGGGCGCTGGGCTGCAGCGCCGACGAGCTGCTGGGCTTCCGGCCGGAGCTTTCCGGCGAAGAGATCGACGCGGTGTGCAAAACGCCCCGGGCGCTGTTCGACGGGGGCGACTGGCGGGGCGCGCTGGAGTTCTGCCGCCAGCGCCTGCGGGAGTACCCCGGCGACTTAAACCTGCGGTTCCGGCTGGGCTTCCTGCTGGCGGGATTCGCAGATAAAACCCAGGACGAAGCCGCCCGGGAAGAACTGCGCGCCGCCGCCGCCGGGCTTTTTGAACGGGCGGTGGAGCTGCCCGATGAGGAGCAGCGCCGGGCCGCCTGGAGGATGCTGGCCCGCCTCTATGCCGACAAGGGCCAGTTCGGCCGGGCGCTGGAGGCGCTGGGCAACCTGCCCAGCTGCAACCAGGAGGGCTTAGGGCTGCGGGCGGACATCCTGCGGCGGATGGGGGACCTGGACGGGGCCGCCCGGCTGGAGGAGACCGCCCTCACCGCCCAGCTGGCCGCGCTGGACCACACCCTCACCAGCTTTGCCGCCACCCGGCGGGCGCAAGGGCGCGCCGAAGCGGCGGAACGGCTGGAACAGCAGGCCCGGCGGCTGAAGGAACTGTTTGGCGCGCCCGCCGCCCCGGCGGGCTGCTGCGGATGCGAAGGAGAAGCGAGCGAATGAAACAGAAGTTTGACGTCACCGGCATGAGCTGTGCCGCCTGTTCGGCGGCGGTGGAGCGTGCGGTGAACAAGCTGAAGGGCGTGGACAGCGCCCAGGTGAACCTGCTGGCCAACTCCATGCAGGTGGAATACGACGCGGCCGCCGTCACCGAGGCGGACATCTGCGCCGCGGTGGAAAAGGCGGGCTATGGCGCCAGCCCGGTTGCCCCTGCGGGCAGCAAAGGCGCTCCCGCCAAGGCCGCCCCTGCCGGCGAGGACCCCGCCGAGGCGGAACTGCGCGGCATGAAAAAGCGGCTGGTCGTGTCGCTGGCCTTTCTCATCCCTCTGATGTACGTCTCCATGGGGCACATGATGGGCCTGCCGCTGCCTGCCTTTTTCCACGGGCGGGAGGGCGCGGTGACCTTTGCCCTCACCCAGTTTTTGCTGGTGCTGCCCATTATGTATGTGAACCGCAAGTTCTACGCGGTGGGCTTTAAAAGCCTTTGGCGCCGCAGCCCCAACATGGACAGCCTCATCGCCCTGGGCAGCGCCGCCGCGGTGACCTACGGCCTCGTGGCCCTCTACCGCATCGGCTGGGGCCTGGGCACGGGCGACATGGAATTGGTGGACCGCTACCGCATGGACCTCTATTTTGAGTCGGCGGGCACCATCCTCACCCTCATCACGCTGGGCAAGTTTTTGGAGGCCCGGGCCAAAGGCCGCACCGGGGCCGCCATCCGGGCGCTGATGGACCTTGCCCCCGACACCGCGCTGGTGCTGCGGGACGGCGTGGAAACTGAGATCCCCGCCGAAGAGGTGGCCGTGGGGGACACGGTGGTCATCAAGCCGGGCATGCGCATCCCGGTGGACGGCACGGTGCTCACCGGCCTGTCCAGCGTGGACGAGTCTGCCGTCACCGGCGAGAGCATCCCGGCGGAAAAGGCCCCCGGCGCGCGGGTCATCGCCGCCTCCATCAACCGCTCCGGCAGCTTCACCTTCCGGGCGGAAAAAGTGGGGCAGGACACCACCCTCGCCCAGATCATCGCCCTGGTGCAGGACGCGGGAGCCACCAAGGCCCCCATCGCCAAGCTGGCGGATAAGGTGAGCGGCGTGTTCGTGCCGGTGGTCATCGCCATCGCCCTTGCGGCCTTCGGCGTCTGGCTGGCGCTGGGCCAGACCATGGAGTTCGCCCTGGCCCGCGCCATCTCGGTGCTGGTCATCAGCTGCCCCTGCGCCCTGGGCCTCGCCACCCCGGTGGCCATCATGGTGGGCACGGGCAAAGGCGCGCGGCTGGGCATCCTTTATAAGAACGCCGAGGCGCTGGAAAACGCCCACAAGATCGACACCGTGGTGCTGGACAAGACCGGCACCATCACCGAAGGACGCCCCGCCGTCACCGACCTGCTGCCCGCCCCCGGCGTGGGCAAACAGGAACTGCTGCGGGTGGCTGCCGCGCTGGAAAAGCCCAGCGAGCACCCGCTGGCGGAGGCCATCCTTGCCGCCGCGGGGGAGATGCCCCTGCCCGAAGCCGAAAAGTTCGAGGCCCTGCCCGGGCGGGGCGTGCGGGCCTTCGTGGAGGGCCGCGAGCACCTGGCGGGCAACCTGCGCCTGATGGAGGAGCAGGGGGTGGACGCCGGCTGGGCGGCATCGGAGGCCGAGCGGTTGGCAAAGGAGGGCAAAACGCCCCTGTATTTCGCCGCCGAAGGCAGACTGCTGGGGCTTGTGGCCGCCGCCGACCCGGTGAAGCCCACCAGCGCCGCCGCCATCGGTGAATTGCAGGCCATGGGCCTTTCGGTCATCATGCTCACCGGCGACAACGCCCGCACCGCCGAGGCCATCCGGGCGAAATTAGGCATCGAGCGGGTGGTGGCCGAGGTGCTGCCCCAGGACAAGGAGGCCCAGGTGCGCGAATTGCAGCGGCAGGGCCGCCGGGTGGCCATGGTGGGCGACGGCATCAACGACGCCCCCGCCCTCACCCGGGCAGACGTGGGCGTGGCCATCGGTGCGGGCACGGATGTGGCCATCGACAGCGCCGATGTGGTGCTGATGAAGAGCGATTTGTGGGACCTGGTGAACGCCCTGCGCCTCTCCCGGGCCACCATCCGCAACATCCGGGAAAACCTGTTCTGGGCCTTCTTCTACAACAGCATCGGCATCCCGGTGGCGGCGGGCGCGCTCTACGGCTTCGGGCTGGTGCTCAACCCCATGCTGGGCGCCGCCGCCATGAGCCTTTCCAGCGTGTGCGTCGTTTCCAACGCCCTGCGACTCAACTTCTTCAAGCCGAAACAGGCCGCCGCGCCCGAAAGCACGGCGGGCCTGCCTCAAACTTACGAACCCTGCGCAAAAAACGCGCAGCCGAAAGGAGAACCTGTTATGACCGAGAAAACCATTCACATCGAAGGCATGGCCTGCGGCCACTGCACCGCCCGAGTGGAGAAGGCGCTGGCCGAAGTGGCCGGCGTGGCCTCCGTCAAGGCCGACCTGGAGGGCAAGTGCGCCAGGGTCGCCCTGAACGCCCCGGTGGAGGACTCTGTGCTCACCGCCGCTGTTACCGGCGCGGGCTACGAGGTCACCGGCGTCGAATAAGAACGGCAAAAAAAGAGCCGCCCGGCGGGGCGGCTCTTTTTTTGCCTGGTTCACAGGAATGCCTGCCAGCTGAAAAAGGCAAGGCCGAACACCACGGCCAGCACTGCCAGCCAGGCCACCACCAGCAAAGGGCTGAGCCCCTGGCGCATCCGGCGCCACAGGCCGGGCCGCTTCACTGCTTACCGCCCAGCAGGGCGGCCACCGCGTCGGCGGCGGGGGCCAGGGCGTCGCATGCGTAGGCCTCGATGGCGCCGCCGTCGGCGCAGGCGGTGAGCTGGGGGTCCAGCGGCATCTTGGCCAGCACCTTCACGCCGTATTTGCCGGCAGTCTCTTCCAGATGGCTGTCGCCAAAGACGGGGATTTTCTTGCCGCAGTCGGGGCAGACGAGGTAGCTCATGTTCTCCACCACGCCGAGGATGGGCACGTTCATCATCTGGGCCATCTTCACGGCCTTGCCCACGATCATGCTCACCAGCTCCTGGGGGCTGGTCACCACCACGATGCCGTCCACCGGCAGGGTCTGGAACACGGTCAGGGGCACGTCGCCGGTTCCCGGAGGCATGTCCACGAACAAAAAGTCGACGTCCTTCCAGATGACTTCCTGCCAGAACTGCTTCACCGCCCCGGCGATCACCGGCCCGCGCCACACCACGGGGTCTTCTTCGTTTTCCAGCAGCAGGTTCACGCTCATCACGTCGATGCCGGTGCGGCTCTGGATGGGCCAGATGCCGTTCTCGTCGCCCAGCGCCCGGCCGTGGATGCCGAAGAGCTTCGGGATGGAGGGGCCGGTGATGTCGGCGTCCAGCACGCCCACGCGGTAGCCCCGGCGGCGCATCTCCACCGCCAGCAGGGCGCTGGTCATGCTTTTGCCCACGCCGCCCTTGCCGCTCACCACGCCGATGACCTTTTTGATGCGGCTCAGCTGGTGCGGGGGCTCGTGGAAGTCCTGGGGGTTCTGGCGGCTGGCGCAGTTGGCGGAACAGCTGCTGCAATCATGGGTGCATTCGCTCATTGCTTTTTTCTCTCCTTTGTCTTGCGGGGCGGCTCACAGCTTCGCCACGACGCCCTCCACCAGGTCCTGCAGGACCTGGGCACGCCGGTCGGCGATGGCGATGACCTCGTCGCCCGAAAGCTTTTTCTTCTCAATGCCCGCCGCCATGTTGGTGATGAGGCTGATGGCCAGCACCGGCAGGCCGCAGTGGCTGGCGGCAATGGCCTCCGGCACGGTGCTCATGCCCACAGCGTCCGCGCCCAGGCTGCGGAAGGCGCGGATCTCCGCCGGGGTCTCGTAGCTGGGGCCCATATAG
>NZ_CALXHK010000045.1:0-16976 GCF_944388085.1 Candidatus Allofournierella excrementigallinarum
GCGCTCATCGCGCTCATCATGCCGTTTTCATCCACCAGCGCCGAGGGCGCGTCCTCGGCGGCGGGGACCAGGATGCGCCCCAGCAGCAAAGCCTCGCCGCCGCCCAGCGGCTGCAGGTCGGAGACGTCCAGGATGCTTTCGGGCAGTTCGAGCCGCCGCAGGGCGCTGCTGCCCGCGTCCTGCACCCACCAGGTCTGGTCGTAACCGCTGCCGGCCACGGCCACGGCGGTGATGAAACAGCCGCCATCCGGCAGAAGGCGGGTGGTTCCCAGGTAGTCGGCCCCGGTCTGCTGCATCCAGTCGGTGGGCTGCTCCTGCCAGGTGGCGCCGTTGTCGCTGCTGGTCCAGAGGGTGGCGGTGTTGTCGCCCCGTTTTTCCAGCAAACGAAGGGAGCCGTCCTCCAAAAGCACCGGCTTTTCATAGCCCCGGGCGTTTTCGCCGGGGGTGACCTCCTCCTGCCGCCAGCGGCCGGTGCCCGCGGCGGAGCCGCCGCCCCCGGAGGGGGACGAGCCGGAGCCGGAGGCCGCCGTTTTGCCGCAGCCGAAAAGGCCGGCGGCCATCGCCGCCGCCAGCGCAAAAGCCGCGGCGCGTTTTGCAATGGTGCGTTTTTTCATCTTGTTCTTCTTCCTTTCCACCCGAATGCGGGGTATAGCCTCAGTATAGCGGCGCCGGCTTGAAAAAACCTTGAAGGCAAACGAGCCCCTTTCAAGACTTCTTCAAGAAAAGGGGTGTATAATAAAAGAACGAACAAAGGAGGGGCGAGGATGCGCATTTTGCTGATCGAGGACGACGAGGCCCTGCGCGCGGTGCTTGTTCCCGTGCTGGAAAAGGCGGGGTTTGGATGCGACGAAGCCGCCGACGGGGCCAGCGGCCTTGCGCTGCTTTTGCAAAACCCCTATGACGCGGCGGTGGTGGACCGGATGCTGCCCGCCCTTTCCGGGCTGGAACTGGTGCGCGCCGCCCGCAGGAAGGGCTGCGCCGTGCCGGTGCTGATGCTCACGGCGCTGGGCCGGGTGGAGGACCGGGTGGAGGGCCTGGGCGCCGGGGCGGACGACTACCTTGTGAAGCCCTTCGACAACCGGGAGCTCATCGCCCGGCTTCAGGCGCTGGGCCGCCGCCCGGCCCGCACGCTGGAGAGCGCCCTTCTGCGCTTTTGCGACGTGAGCCTGGACGCGGCGGCGCTGACCCTGACCGGGCCCGCGGGCACGGCCCGCCTTTCCAGAAACGAGAACGCCCTGCTGGAGGCCCTTCTGCGCCGGGCGGGCCAGCTGGTGAGCCGCGAGGTGCTGTTCTGCGCCGTGTGGGGCGCGGAGGACTTTGTGGAGGAGGGCAACCTGGACAGCTACATCCACTTTGTGCGCCGCCGCCTCTCCACCGTGGGCAGCCGGGCGGTCATCCGCACCGTGCGGGGCATGGGCTACTGCCTGGAAGCGGGAGGTGACGCGCCATGATGCGGTCCCTCCGGCTGCGGCTGACGGGGCTGTATGCCCTGCTGTCGGCGCTGGTGCTGGCCGCGGCCCTTGTGGCGGGCGCGCTTTTGGAGGCCCGGGACCTGCGCCGGGCCTGCGACGAGAGCCTTCTGGACGCTGCCGCCGCGGTGGCGGCCCGCCTTGCCGGGTCTGCCGCTTTGGCGGACGGCTGGCTGGCCGAACAGGAGCAGGCGTATGAGTACCTTTACTATCTGGAAGACAACGGCGTGCCGCTGGAGCACACCCAGAAAAACGGCTCGGCGGCGCTGCTCACCGATGAGGCGCTGGCCCGCTGCGCCGCATTGGGCGCGGGCCAGAGCGCCGTGTTCGATTTTAAAGCCGCGGACGGCGAGGTCTGGCGATGCGCCGCGCTGGCGCTTGCCCCGGCAAACCTGCGCCACAGCCCCCGGCTGCTGCTGGCGCTGCGCAGTACATCGCCCTTGAACGCCCAGCTGGCGGAGGTGGGGGCCAAATACGCCCTTCTGTGGGCGGGCGGCACGGCGCTGCTGGCCGCGGCGGGCGCGCTGCTGGCCCACATCGCCTTAAAGCCCACCGCCGCCGCCCTGCGCCAGCAGAACGAGTTCGTCGCCGCCGCAAGCCATGAGCTGCGCGCCCCGCTCGCCGTTATCAAGAGCAGTTTGCAGGCCGCCGCCTCAGAGCCTGACCGCCGGGACAAGCTGCTGGGCATCGCGGGCGCGGAGGTGGCGCGCTTGCAGCGCCTCACCGAAGAACTGCTGTTTTTGGCCGGGCAGGACGCTCACATCCTGCGCCTTTGCCCCGAAGAATTGGAGCCGGACACCTTTCTTCTGGAGGTGTGGGAGGCCTGGCGCGCCCCCCTGCGCCAGAGCGGCCACGAGCTGGCGCTGGACCTGCCAGACGAGCCCTTCTCCCCCATCCGGGCGGACAAGGCCCGGCTGGAGCAGCTTTTCACCATCCTTTTGCACAACGCCATGGAATACACGCCGCCGGGCACAGCCGTCGAGCTGGGGGCCGAACGCCGGGGCGCGGGGGTGCTTTTTTCGGTGCGGGACCACGGCCCCGGCGTGCCGGAAAAGGACCGCCAGCGCATCTTCCGCCGTTTTGCCCGGGGTGAGGAAAGCCGCGCCGGCAAGGAGCATTTCGGCCTGGGGCTTTCCATCGCCCGGCAGATCGCCGCCCTTCACGGCGGCCGCCTCTGGGTGGAGGACGCCCCCGGCGGCGGGGCCGCCTTCTGCCTGGAACTGCCCGCCGGGGGATGAACCGCCGCTTGCATAGCCCCGCCGGGTTTTCACCGGCGGGGCCTTTTTGTATCCCAAAACCACACGTTAGACGTGTGGTTCGGTAAGAATTAAATAGTTGCCCAGAAAAAGGGGAATAAAAAACTCCTTGTGGTAGGATAAAGGAGCGGTCTGCCAACTGCCCCAAAAGAACCACAAGGAGGTCATTCAAAATGAGCTTGAACGACATAAACAGTTTATCGCATACGAAATGGATTTGCAAATACCATATAGTCTTTGCGCCAAAGTACCGTCGGAAGATGTTCTATAAAGAAAAGAGGGCGGCAATAGGAAAAATATTGCGGCAGCTGTGTGAATGGAAAGGCGTAAAGATAGTGGAGGCGGAAGTGTGCCCAGATCACATTCATATGCTGGTAGAGATACCGCCAAAGATTTCAGTGTCGAGTTTCATGGGCTACCTGAAAGGGAAGAGCAGCACAATGCTGTATGAGCAATTCGGCGAACTGAAGTACAAATACCGAAACCGGGAATTCTGGTGCAAAGGGTACTACGTAGATACGGTGGGAAAGAACGAGAGCCGAATTGCGGAGTACATAAAGAACCAGCTGAAACAGGATGAAATGGGCGAACAACTCACGATGAGTCAGGTCGGCCCGTTCACGGGCAGCAAGTAACAATCTCACGCAACTGGCAGACCGTATTACGCGTTCTACGCGTGGCGAAGAACATAGGGCTATGCCCGCATATGAAAAACCACCGGCTTGGCCGGTGGATGTTTATTTCGTCAGCCCTGCTCCGCCAGCCAGAGGGCAGATTCCTGCCGGGCAGTCTCCACCGCCTCGTCCAGGCCGGCCCCGTCAAAATACTGCTGGGCCCCCGCGCCCGCCGCGCTGCGCAGCACGGTGGAGGGCACGTTCGGCTCCATGCCTTCCAGCACGGCCACGATGTCGGTGTTTGTGGTTGTGCCGTACTGGGCAAAGCCCTCCTCCCATTGGCCGAACACGGCGCTTTTCAGCACCGGCACGCCGTCGTAGGTGTTCTGCCGCTGCACTTCCTCGCTCAGGAGGGTCTGGATGAACTGCACCGCGCCCTCGGGGTTCTGGGCGCTGACGTTCACCGCCGCCGCGCAGACAGGTTGGATGCTGGTGACGCCGGAGGCGGCGGCCAGGGCTTTCACCTCACCGGCGCCCACCCCGCCGGCGCGGGAGGCATAGTAGAAATCGCCGCCCAGTCCGTTCAGGGAATAGACCGGCGAACAGAAGGCACGGCCGATGCAGTTGGCAAAGTTGCCCTGGGTGCTGTTCTGGGGGTGGTAATAGGTGCCGTCGGGCCGGTCGAAGGGAGCGGTGTTGGGAAGGGTGGCGCCGCCGCCCGCCCGGATCTTGCCCAGCAGTTCATAAAAAGCGCGGCAGGCGTCCTCATTCAGCTGCCCGCCCTGCCAGATATCCCCCGCGTAGAGGGGATAGAAGGTGTCGAACAGCTGCACGGTGTTGTAGTAGGCCAGCAGCGGCATGGCCTCGTTGCGTCCGTCGTCATAGATGTTCGGCTCGGCGGCAAGCAGTCCCGCCAAAGTCTCGGCGTCCGTGATGGTGGAAAGGGTGGCTTCGTCCGCACCCGCCAGCAGCGGGAAAGCCCGGGCGGGCAGGGCAAACAGGCCCTCTTCCGTCTGCCACACGCCGGTCATGTTTTCCAGCATTCCGCTGGTGTCCACCTTGCCGGAAAGGTCCATCAGCAGGCCCTTTTCGATGAAGCTGTCCACCGGCATATCGTCCAGGATGAGCACGTCCGGCCCCGCGCCCGCCAGCAGCTGGGTGTTCAGCTGGGTCAGCGCGTCCTCGCGGCTGCCGGTGACGGTGGTGTGGCCGTCCTCCGAGCCTTCTTCCAACGCCCAGGTATAGGCAGCCGTGCCGCCGGTGGCCTTCTGCCAGGCATTCACTGCCGCTTCCACTGTGTCGGACCGATACAGGCTGAACACCGTCAGCTCACCACCGGCAGACACGGTCAGCTCCGAGTCCCAGCGGTAGCGCAGCAGGCGGCTGTTGCCGCTGGCCATGTTGCCGTCGCTCATCTGGAAGTAGAGGGTCTCCTCCGGCCCCACCACCGCCGACTGCACGAACAGGCCGGGGTCGGAGATGGAGAAGCGGCCGCCGTCCAGCGCCAGCTCGGCGGTGGTGCCCCCCAGGGTGTAGTGCCAGACCTTGTTCTGGTCGTCCAGCAGGTAATAGCCGTTGGCACTGCCGCAGAGGAAACGGCTGCCCATCTCCAGTTCAGCCAGTTCCATCTGCACCGGCGCGCCGGTCAGGTCGCAGGCGGCCAGCTCCATGGAGGTGCTGGTCGTAAGCAGGGTGTCGCCGCAGACGGCCACCGCCACGATGCTCGGGTCAAAGGCCAGGGCCGCTTCGCCGGCGGGCAGGGTGTCCACTTTTTGGGTCGTGCCGTTCTCCACAGCGAAAAGGGTAGTCTCGGAGGTTTTTTCGGCGTCCTCGGTGATGACGGTCACCGACCAGTAGAGTTTGCCCTCCTGGGTGAGGTAGGCTGTGGGATAAGCGATGCCATCCCCCACCTGGGCGGCCAGCTGCTCAAAGCCGCTGCCGCCCTGCTCCTGCCATTCCCCCTCCGGCCCCATGACGTACCAGTGGGCCGTCTGCTCGGAAAGGGGCGTGGCGGGGTTTTCCACCGTGAAGGCGTTCAGAACACCATCCACCACGAAAAGTCCCACGTTATAGTTGTGGTCGGGGGAAACGTCCTCCTCCACATAGCCGCCGGTGGGCGCGGCGGTGGGTATATCGGATGTGCCGGAATTTTCTCCATCCGAACAGCCCGCCAGCAATGCGGCGGCAAACAGGGCCGCAAGGGCCCCGGAAACGATCCTGCAAAGTTTTTTCATGCCAGTTCCTCCTTTGGTGTTTGCCGCTATTGTAGCAGGGAACTCTCTAAGCCGCCTCTAAGGTTTTTTAGAGATTGTTTAGAGCTTCGGCGTGGTAGTATAATTGTATCACTCTCGAGGAAAGGCCGGGTGGCTTTGTGAGAATTTTACTGATTGAAGACGAAAAAGACCTGCGGGAAGCCCTTCGGGATACCCTTGCCGCCAGTGGCTATACGGTGGAATGCTGCGCAAACGGCCCGGACGGGCTGGACGCCCTCTGTTCCGGCGGCTGCGATCTGGCGCTGCTGGACCGGATGCTGCCGGGAATGGACGGACTGACCGTGCTGCGCCAGGCACGGCGCGCCGGTGTGCGCACGCCGGTGCTGATGCTCACCGCCCTGGACGCGGTGGGTGACCGGGTGGCAGGCCTGGATGCCGGAGCGGACGACTATCTGGCCAAGCCCTTTGCCGCCGAGGAGCTGTTGGCCCGGGTGCGGGCACTGAGCCGCCGCCCCGCCGAGTGGGAGGGCGGCGCCGCCCTGCGCCGGGGTGATGTGGAGCTGCGGGTGCAGGACCGGCTGCTCACCGGGCCCGCGGGGGCCCACACCCTCTCGGGGCGGGAGTGCGCCCTGCTGGAGCTTTTTCTCCGCAACCCCGGCGTCACCCTGCCCCGGGAGCGCATTCTGCTGAACGTTTGGGGGCCGGACAGCGAGGTGGAAAGCGGCAACATCGACAACTACATTCATCTGGTGCGCCGCCGCCTGCGGCTGGTGGGCAGCCGGATGGAGCTGGTCACCCGGCGGGGCGCGGGCTACCGCCTGGAGGCAGACCCATGCTGAAACGGCTGCGGGCGCGCATCACCCTGCTGGCGGCGCTGCTCACCGGGGCGGTGCTCACCGGGGCGCTGCTGTTCGCCTTCGGCGTGGCCTGCCGCCAGTACACGGACAGCCGCCGTTCCGCCTTTGAGACTGCGGTGACCCAGCTGCAATACCAGTGGGACCGCTACGGCCAGCTGGACGGCGACTGGCTGGCGCGGCTGGAGGCTCAGAACGGCATGAAGGTGCTGCTGACCGAAAACGGGGATCCCCTGCTCCACAGCCTGCGCCTGGGCGAAGAGGAGCGCGCCCTGCTGGAGGCGGCAAAGCGGGCCGCCGAAGAGCAGCAGGGACTTTTGGCCGACGCGCCGCCCCTGGCGGGCAGCCAGAGCGCCAGCTTCACTTTTTCGGCTCAGGGCAGCAGCTGGCGGGGCGAAGTGCGGCTGGACGGCGGTGCCGGCAGCCGGTGGACGGGTCTTGTGGCGGTGCAGGACCTTGGCCCCGAGCGGGCCTGGGCCCTGCGGATGGCAGCCCTGTTCGCGCTGGTGGCCGCCGCCGGGTGGACCGGCCTTGGGCTGGCGGGCTGGTTCATCGCGGGCCGGGCGGTGCGCCCGGTGGCCCGGGCCATGGACCAGCAGCAGCAGTTTTTGAGCGCCGCCGGCCACGAACTGCGCACCCCGCTGGCGGTGATACGGGCCAATGCCGGGGCCGCCGCCCGCCAGCCGGATCAGACACAGCGATACCTCGCGGTCATCGACGGCGAGGCCCGGCGGATGGGCGCGCTGGTGGACGAACTGCTGCTGCTCAGCGCCGGGGCCAGCGCCCGCGCCCGGCTGCGCCGGGAGAGCATCGCGCCCGACACCTTTCTGCTGGACTTTGCCGAAGGCATGGAGCCGCTGGCGAAAAAGCGGCAGCGGCGGCTGGCCGTGCGCCTGCCCGAAAAGGCCCTGCCGCCGGTGGAGGCCGACGGCTACCGTCTGCGCCAGCTTCTGACCATCCTGGTGGACAACGCCCTGCGCTTTGCCCCGGAGGGCGGCGAGATAGAACTGCGTCTTTTGGAAAAGGGCGGGCGGGTGCGCTTTTGGGTGACCGACCACGGCCCCGGCGTGGAGGACAGAGACAAAAGACGGATTTTTGAACGTTTTTACCGGGGCGGGGCCGCCGGCGAGGACCCCCGCCACCACGGGCTGGGCCTTGCGGTGGCTGCCGAGCTGGCGGCCCTTCACGGCGGCCGCCTCTGGGTGGAGGACGCGCCGGGGGGCGGGGCCGCCTTCTGCCTGGAGCTGCCCGCCGGGGGATGAACTTTTATAAAAGAAGAGAGCCGCCTGCCCCTCTTTCGCGGGGCAGGCGGCTTTTGGGATGCAGATAGGTCAGCGGATGGGGCACACGCCGTTCACGCAGTCGGAGGCGCCGATGTCCAGTTCGCTCTCCTCGTGCTCGTAGCGGCAGAGCAGCGCAGGGTTGAAGGGGCGCATCTCGGCCTTGCGGCGTTCGTATTCCGCTTTGTCGATCTCCTCGTAGGGCATCAGTTCATAGAAGCTGTCGTCGTAGCTCAGGAAGGAAAGGGCCACCACATCGTCCCAGTGATCCCAGACCCACTGTTCCACGTCGTCCCACTCGTTGTCGCGCACATGCACGGTGATGGAGCAGTTGTGGTCCACATAGTGTTCCATGAACATCTTGTAGTTTTCCAGCTGCTCAATGGCGGTCACGTCGCCCTTCACCCGCCCCGCGGGGGCCTTCACCGGGAACTCCAGCACCTTGGTGGTGGGGTCTTCCGGGTCCTGGCCCACCTCCGGCAGCACCGGGTAGCCCAGCTCCTCGCAGACGCGGCACAAGGGGTCGGTGGCGGTGATGCGCACGCGGCGGATGTAGTAAGGCGAATGGGAGTAGTGCACACCGCTGGACACGGTGGGCAGCAGGGACAGGGTGCCCTCCGGCTTCAGGGTGGTCACCAGCAGCGGGCGGCCACCGCCCAGCTGGGCCGCCATCTCGTCCGCGGCTTTGCGGGCCTCGGCGCGCAGGGCGTCCAGCAGTTCGATTTGCTGGGCACGGTCCATGCCGGTGACGTTGACCATGTCCTGCCAGCCGGTGAGGGAGCAGCCCAGCAGCCGGTCGCGCTTTTGCACCCGGTCCCAGCGGAACATCTCCAGCTCGCGGCAGGTCATGCGGTAGCCCGCCCGGGCGGAGAGGCGCTGGGCCTCCAGCAGGCCGGCCTTGTCCAGCGCGCCGTCCTCGCCCACAAAGGCCATCACGTTCACGGTGGTCAGGTTGCAAAGGCCGTTGGAATCCAGCAAGATCTCGCCGCAGGGGTTGCAGCCGCAGAAGTTGGGGCGGCGCTTGAGGCCCGCCTCCTCGTTGATCCAGCCCGGCTCGCCGGAATAGCGCATCTGCTGGATGTGCCAGTGCAGCTTTTCCCGGGTGGGTTTTTCGCGGTAGAAGATGGAATTGTTGCTCATCTGCCGGTGGGCGATGGACTTGTCGATCTCCCAGTGGCCGTTCACCTGGCGGTAGAGGTTGGACTTGGCCTGGATGCAGGTCTCGTCGTCCGCGTCCACCAGGCCGATCTCCGAGGTGCGGCGCACGCCGCCGGAAACCACGTTCTCGCCGATGATGTTGGCGATGTCCAGAAGGTCGATGGGCCGCAGCCGCGTGCGCACAGCGCCGCTGCGGGCGCCGGCGGCGGCGACCACCTTGTGTATTTTGTCCAGCATGGTCATCATGGAGCCGGAGCCGCTGGCGGTGCCGCCGAAGGTCTTGAGCCGCTCTCCCTTCGGGCGGATGGAATCATAGTTCACCACCAGGGTGGTCACGCCCTCGTACTCCCGGTTGGTGATGAGCTCGAAGTAGCGGGTCAGCGCCTGGGCCCAGCCTTCCTTGGAATCGCCGATGGCGAGGGTGGCGGTGTCCCGCAGGAAGGTGAGGTTGGTGTATTCCAGCCGCTCGCCCGCCGGCACCGGGTCATAGGACTTGTGCAGGATTTTCAGGTCGGTGCGCACCGGCGGCAGCTGGTCCGCGTCGGATCTGAGCACCCGCACCCCCACGCCGCTGCCCACCATCAGCAGATAGAACAGATCGTGGTAGGCCGCAAAGTCGTTGATGACGGTGAAGGCGCAGTTGTAGTTGGCCATGGGATACTTTTCCGCCACCGGCGTGCCGCCCACCCACAGGGTGCGGCCGGACAAAAACTGCCGCAGATGATAGATGTTATCATAGAGCTTTTCCGCCTCTTCCCGGGGCGTGGGGGCCAGCGAGGCATTGTATTCCACCGCGCGGCGCACCGTCTCCCACCAGAACTCCCGGCGGCCCTGCTGGGGCAGATAGCGGGAGTAGGTGCGGGTGTAGACGAAGGCGCCCAGCTGCTCCATGGGGTTCGGGGCGTGCTTGTAGGGGCTGAGGAATTCCCTGGTCAGGATGCCCTCTTTCCACTCGCCGCTGGTGCGCTCCTTCTCCTTCTGCACCCGGTAGAGGATGTAGGTCTTGGCGGTGCGGTAGAGCTGCTTTTCAAACAGGGTCTCCTCCACCGCGTCCTGGATGCGCTCGATGTCCACGATGTCCTGGCCGGCGGCGGCCAGCTTCCCTTCCACCGCGGCGGTGACGTCGTCCACCCGCTGGGGCTCATGCTCCCCGGCGGCGGCCGCCGCCAGCGTGACGGCGCGGCGTATGAATTCAGCGTCAAAGGGCACGACTTTGCCGCTGCGCTTGCGTACGTTCATTTTTGGTCCCTCCCAACGTTGTTTGCAGGATACACTATATATAGTAGTTCCTGCAAGAAAAAAAGTCAATATATTGTTTCTTTTTCCGCAAAGAGGCCGGCGTCTGCGGATGAGGGGCCGCTTTTTTGCCCTTCAGTGCCCAGTATAGCAGAGGAGGCGTCCCATAGGATAGGGCCCGTGCTGGGCGTTGTAGGCGTTCCAGCAGATGCTGTTGGAGGTCACGAAAATCCGACCCCATGTCCTCATCATGTAGAAGACCGACCGTCTGGGGCGCGACAAGTACGTGCTTGCGATGGCGAGGTCGTTGTCGTTCAGCTCGAACTTCTTTTGGTGTGCCAAGCTCTTACCCCCTCCCGTAGTTTCTGCTTATAAGTATTCGTTGTTTTCTCCTTTGGTTGGTTAATTGCACAAATACGCATTTAATTATAAAGCCCGCCGCCCTGATGGAGCGGCGGACTAATCTGTACTTAACCGATAGCCTGCATAGCAGACAAATCAGACTTTGCGCTTTCCGTTACCGTCCGCATGTACTCATCCATGTACGCCCAATCAGGCTCACCGGACGCGTCGGCGGGAAGTTTGATTGTATCAGCAATCATATCTTCCTGCTTCCACTTATCGACATAGTTGTATCGGGCACTAACCGACTTAATCAATGGAGCGACAAACAGCGCCATCTCTTTGGTCATATCAAATCTCGGATACAGCACGTTAACATCATCGGAAGCAAGAAAGGGCTGGTCTTGGTAGAACGTTTCACCAACGCTGCCGTTATAGCATACGGTAATCGTATTAGCCGGGTGCATATTCTCGGTATTGCCAACCATTGCGGTGCAACCGTTATTCATGGCCGATGAACCAATAAAACGAGTATTGCCGGGGGTCATATGCGCTTTCGTCAAGCGTGTTCCTTTGACAACTGTAAACAGTTCGCCAATGATAAATTCTCGCCACTCGGATACATCCAATGCTTGCTTTTCGCCATCTGCTTGCCTCAGACTCTCAAGAATTGCTTCGGATTCTGCCATGACCCCCGACATGTACTTATCCATGTACGCCCAATCAGGCTCGCCAGACGCGTCAGCGGGAAGATCAATGACCATCGACCGGTATTTCTCAATGCCAGGCTTCTCCTTGTAATCGAATTGGGCGACATGCTTCTTGACAACGGCCGCCATAAAAAAACCGTTATGAAATGTCAAGTGCGGCGACCTGGCAGTAATCACCTGACTTGCTCCAAATTCATACGGCTGATAAGAGCACGCGTTCAGGGTCACTCCTAGCACGAGGGTATTTCCCTGCACTGGTGGTTCATCGTGCTCGATAAGCCACTGCCTATCCACAAACCGACTTACCATGTTGCTGTAACGAGACTGCACAACGTAGGGAACATATGGAATGTCACCGTCCGGCTCTACAGTCGGTATCATTTGCTGGGATTTCGCTTGCTTGACTCCATTTAACTCGAACAGGTCGCCAAAGCAAAACGGCTTCCACCCGCTCGTATCAATCCTCGCCATCACCGCCACCGCCTTTCTGCATGGTCACGGTCACGGACTCGTCATCGGCACTCACGCGGCTCGAGTACATCGCCGTGTCCAGCAGCTTCTCGCCGAACGCCTTCGCGTCGATGCCCTGCTGGAACATCAAATAATCCATCGCCGTCTTGCGGAAGTCCTCCTCGAAAATCTCGAACGGCTTCTGCGGCATCTGATAGGACAGATGCTCGGCAGGATTTACCCACTGGCACGTATCGTCGCCGGACTGCTTCTCGACCACATCGACCCAGTACGCCTCGATAGCTGCCCACTTGCCGTAGACATCGTGGCGTCCCTTGTTCTTGACTGTCGCAAGACCGTCGGACTCCATGTAGCACGCAAAGAACTCCTTGCCGTCCTGCCCAACGCCGGACTCGAACACGAAGATGCTCGTAGTCACACCCACGCCGAAGAACAGGTCTTCCGGCAGCTTGATAACCTTGCGCAAACGATGGTTCTTCAGAATCCGCTTCATCTGCGTCTTTGATGCTTTCTCCAGTTTTTTGTCCGGCAGAATAAACGCGCACTGGGTATGCGCAGGAACGCTGTTCAGCACGTTCTCGACGATGGTCACGCAACCGTATTTGTTCTCATACGGCGGGTTCATCAGCACCTTCGTAATGGGCTTGGAATGCATCCACTCGCAAGCCACATCCGTGCGGGCGTCCATCTGCTCCAGGTTCGTCTTGCCATCCTTGTGGATGAGCATGTTCGCGCACGCCAGAGCGTAAATCTCGCGGTCAAACTCGATGCCGTACAACTGCTTGGACTTAATCTCGCCAGCCTTCTTCGTATCCATGCCGCCGGCCTCGCGAATCATGTTCGCCATGGCCTTTACCAGAAAACCGCCGGAACCGCACGTGGCGTCCAAGATGCAGTCATCCATGTTCACTTCAAGGATCTTGTACATGAAGTCAGTAATGTGCTCGGGCGTGAATATTTGCCCCGACTCGGACTTCTTTTTGTAACGGTTGAACTCGTTGAAGAAGATGCCCATCACGTCCTCGCCGCGCCATTCGTTGGAGTTGACGCACTCGGAAATCTCGACCACCCAGTCGATGAAGTCGTTGATTGCCTTCTGGTTGTCGGTCGTGTTCATCTTGATGTCGGAATACTCCTCCAGCAGGATGTCGATTTTCGTGTTCTGCTTGCGGCTGTCTTCCAGCGACTTGGAGAGCGTCGAGTGAATCGCGGTGTGGAACGTCGCATAGCCCAGATTCTTCAGGCGATTCAACCCCGCGCCGTACCGCTCGGCAACCAACGCGCACGCCGTAAAAATCATGCGGTGATACAAATTCTTGATACCGAACTCAAAATGCAGGCAGTTGTTAATGCGTGCTGTCAGCTGGTAGATGCGCTCCTTGTCGATGCTATCAACGGTATAGAGCGACAGGTAATAGCCGACATGTTGCAACTTGTCGGGCGTCTTGACCTCTTCCTCGCCCTTGAACACGCGCACGTCCTCGCCGTTGTACAAAACGCCGACGACCTTCTCGTACTGCGTCTGCATAATGCGGACGTTCTTCATCACTTCGTCAACCTGTGCCTTGCCCAAAGCGATGCGCGTCGCCTTCGTCTCCAGAACAAGCGCAACTTCCGCCTTGTTGTTGGGCAAATACCATCCATCCGGCTTGTCGGCAATACCCGGGAACCCGAGCTGGTTGAACGTCGTGAGCTGGCCAACGCCCGCACGCGCCGTATCGCTATCTGCAAGTCCAAGAATGTCACGTGCCAAATCGCGCACGGCATCCTCCGTCATACTCTTTGCCACTACTTATCCACCTCCTGCATGTGCTCCGCGACCCACTCGTGGATAATCGCGGCAATTGTCGTCTCGCGCTCCGCCGCCATCATCTTCAGCGCCTTCTTGTCGCTCACCGTGAGCGACAGCGAGAGCGTGGTGCGCTTCTCGTCCTCGGCGGGTGCAGCGTCCGCCGAAACCGTTGTCTGCTTCGCAGCCGCCGGTTCAGAAACCGTCTGCTCAATCTTTTTCTGCTCGGCCTCGCGGCCGGCAGCATACTTCCCGAACATGTTCGCCACAGCTCGACCTCCTTTAATCATTTACGCATTTGTACAATTATATACCTTATGTTTCGATTTGTCTATATGGAACACAGCTCTATGAAGCCGCGGGGCGCCTTGAAGCGGTCCCACCTGTTCATCGCGCAGGCGGTCTTCGCCCGCCCGCGCTTGAACACCGCCTTGGGCATGCGCATCAGCGGCTCAATGTCCCTCGATGTGGTGCGGGCGGGGATGGCCGCCACGTCCGCTGCTTGTTTATGCAGTTGGCAGACCGCACTCCCATTATAGCAAAGGGAGTTTTTGTCTTCATTATTAACCGCAGTCTTTTTTCGAACCACTCGCCTATCGAGTGGTTTTCGGGATACAAAAAGAAAGTCCAGCCTGACGGCTGGACTTTCTGGTGGTGGACCCGACGGGAATCGAACCCGTGTCCGAAAAGCGGTCCGCGAGAGTATCTCCGGGTGCAGTTTGTCTACAACTTTCCCGCAGCGGCAGGCCGGCAAACAGGCCGCCGCATTGGTAGCTTCATGAGGTCATGGCCGCCCGCAAAGCTTGAGGCGGCTCACGTTCGGCGTCTAAATGATGCCCTGGCCCCACACGACGCTTGAGTGGGCAGGACAGCTGCCTTAATTAGGCAGCGACAGCTAATTTGTTGTTGTTAGCTATTTTTTTGGAGGCGTTTATAGTGTGGCCCCCATCCACTACCCGCTGCTCGCACTTCACACTCCCCGTCGAAACCTTTACGGGCCCATGTGGTAACTATTATAATACCCTTTTTCCCGCCGTTATGCAAGTGGCAGAGCAAAGATGTCACCAAACCTTCATCGAAGCGTCTGCTGCCGGGCGCGGCGGCTCATGGTGCAGCCTCCTGCGGGGCGTCTTCCGGCACGCCCCAATAGCGGGCGGTAAATTCTTCCACCGTGATGGGGCGGCTGTAGTAGTAACCCTGGCCGAAATCGCAGTCCAGCGACCGGATAAGGGCTTCGTTCTCCTGGGTCTCCACGCCTTCCACCACCACCGATATCCCCAATTGTTTGGCCATCTGCACCACCTGCTCCATGATGACCCTGGAGCGTGGGTCGTTTTTGTCCGCCGCCTCCTTAAGGAAGCCCCGGTCCAGCTTGAGTTCGTCGATCTGCAGGCTGCTCAGAGTGTTCAGCGACGAGTATCCGCTGCCGAAATCATCCATGGAGATGCGGAACCCGATGCCTTGCAGCTGGCTGATGCGGGCGTTCAGTTCCCCGGCGTTTTCCAGCGCCAGGCCCTCCAGGATCTCCAGTGTGATCCAGGAGGCGGGGATCTGGTAGCGTTCGGTCAGGCGTTCCAGCTTCTGGATATAGTCCGCCTCAAAAAACAGCAGCTTTGACTGGTTCACCGACAAGGGCGGCGGCTGGATGCCCTGGTCCAGCCAGGCGCGCAGCTGCTTACAGGCGCACTCCACCATATACAGGTCCAGCGAGACGCTGAATCCGTTCTGTTCAAACAGCGGGATGAACTGGTCGGGATAGAGTATCCTGCCGGTCCCGGTGGTCCAGCGCACCAGCGCCTCGGCGCCGCCCAGCCTGCCGCTGGTCAAATCTATCTTGGGCTGCAGGTACATGCGGAACTCACCGCTTTGCAGCGCCTGATGCATGTGGCTTTCCACATAGTTTGCCACTTCTTCTTTTTTATGCAGTTCCGTGTCGTAGGTCCACACCGTGTTGCTGCTCGCACCCTTGGCCCGTTCCAGCGCGAACATCGCATGGGTGAGCACATCGTCCACTTTCCCGGACGCGGCGCACTGCGGCGCCGCCACCATTCCGGCATAAAGCAGGATATGGTAGTCGCTGTTCGCGTCATGCAGGGCGGCGGCGCAAGCCTCATCCATGATATTCCGCAGCCGGGCGGCGGCCTGCGCCGGGTCGGCGTTCAGCAGCACGGCATAGAACAGGTCGGCGCTGTCGCGGCAGCAGAATTCCCCCTCCTCCAACCGGGCCTGCAGCTGCCGGTGGATGTGGCAGAGAAGCTTGTCGGCCCGCTCGCGGCCAAATATCTCGTTGATGAACTTGAACTGACGGACATCCAGCGCCGCCAAATTCACATCGCGCCGCTGACTCAGCGCTTCTTGCAGCTTCAACGTGAAGCCGCGCAGATTGTCACCGCCGGTGAGGGCGTCGTGGAAGGCCAGCTCGCGAAGTTCCCGGTCGTTCCGGCGTGTCAGGCGATAGCCATACACCAGCAGTGTGACCATCATCAGCAGCAGCACCGCGAAGGTGGCCGTAATGACCGTTACGATCCGGTAAAGCTCGCCTGCTTCCTGCACCCGGCTGACACAGAGCATATACCAATCCTTGATGCCCACCGGTTCCAAAAGCACCTGATAGCTGCGGCCTTCATAACGGAAAGAGGAATAGACGCTCTCGCCGGCGGCCATGGCTGTGCGGATGTCTTCCGCCTTCTGCCCCCCATTAAAATAAGGCTCTTCATAGATGGAAGCGGCCGATTCCTCCACGACGGAGTTCTGGGAATGGATCAGCAGCTCGCCCCGGGAGTTGAGCAAGTGGATATGGCCGTTGCCTGAAAGCACGGTGTTGCCGCTTAGAATGTCCGAGAATATCTCCACCTGGTCGCTGGCGATCAACGCGCCCATCGTGACGCCGTTCCGGCTCACCGGAATGGCGTAAATGAAGACCTTTTCCTGCGTCAGTTCGCTTTGCACCAAATCGGACAGCGCCATCTCCCCTTGCCAGGCCTGGGCCACGACTTCCTGCACCTCCGGCTGCAGTTCCGTCAGCTCCACTCCGCCGCGCACCGGCTGGCCCAAAACAGCCAGAACGCCCGGCCCGTTCAGCGGGAAATAGGCCATGGACACAAAATCGTTCCGAAGGTTGGCCTCGTTCAGGATCTCGTCAAAGTTTTCGGCCTCATCCACGTTGCTGAACTCGAGAAAGCTCGACATGGTGGTCAATATCTGATAGTCCGAACTCATCTGCTTTTCCAGCCGGTTTTTGTACTCATCGGTCTCCGCGCGCATCTGCTCATTGGTAACTTCTACCACAGAGCGCGCCAAAAACGCCGCCACCCCCGCCTCCGCGGCAAGCAGCAGCACCCCTGCGGCCACGATGAGCACCGCCGCGCGGTGAAGCCTTTCCCTCAGACGTTTTTCCACCTCTTTGCACGGCTCCTTTCCCACTGACAAGACAGCGCTTCTGAATTTATCATAGCACACCCGGCGGCCGGCTGCAAAAGAAAAAGCACCAATCTTTCGATTGGTGCTTTGTGGTGGAGATGAGGGGGATCGAACCCCTTACCTCTTGAATGCCATTCAAGCGCTCTCCCAAGTGAGCTACACCC
>NZ_CALXHK010000046.1:0-16813 GCF_944388085.1 Candidatus Allofournierella excrementigallinarum
CGGCAATGGCGGCGATCTGTTTGACCAGAACGACCGCCTTGAGGCCGGCGTACTGCGCGCCCTTGCCGCAGCAGACCACCAGCGACAGTTTGCCGTCTGCGCTGCCCACCAGCGCGCTGACCACGTTGGGAGCCTTGTCGCGGATCTTCTCGCACATGCCGCGCAGCGCCTCGGGGGTGGTGCCGGAGAGGTAAGCGGTGACGATGCGGATGCCGTTGATCTCGGCGGCGTTCTCAAACAGGCCGTCGATCTTGCTGGCGGCCACTTCGGCCTTCACCTGCTCCAGTTCTTTGGTCAGGCTCTTGACCTCGGCGGCCATGCCCTCGGCGCGCAGGGGCAGGTCCTTCAGGTTGTTCACCTTCAGGCTGCCGGCCACCTTGTGCAGCATCTCGGTGCGCTCATCCAGCAGGCGGAGCACGCCGAAGCCGGTGGTGCCCTCGATGCGGCGCACGCCGGCCGCCACGCTGGACTCGCTGAGGATCTTGAAGCAGCCCAGCTGGGCGGTGTTGCTCACATGGGTGCCGCCGCAGAACTCGGTGGACCAGCCGTTGATGTCCACCACGCGCACGATCTCGCCATACTTCTCGCCAAACAGGGCCATGGCGCCCATCTTTTTGGCTTCGGCCAGCGGCATGTTCTGCACGGTGACATCCAGCGCTTCAAAGATCTTCTGGTTTACGATGTGCTCCACCAGCGCCAGCTCCTCGGGGGTCACCGCGCTGAAATGAGTGAAGTCAAAGCGCACCCGCTCGTCGTCCTCATAGGAACCGGCCTGGTGCACGTGGCTGCCCAGCACCTCGCGCAGCGCCTTCTGCAGCAGATGGGCGCTGGTGTGGTTGCGGGCGATGGCGCGCCGGCGGCCCTTGGACACGCTGGCGGTGGCGGTCTCGCCCACGATGGCGGCGCCCTCGGTCAGGGTGCAGGTGTGCACAAAGTAGCCCTTGGGGGTCTTCTTGACGGCCTTCACCTCAAGGCGCGCGCCGGAGGCGGTGACGATGGTGCCGGTGTCCGCCACCTGGCCGCCGCTTTCGGCATAGAAGGGGGTTTTATCCAACACCACCAGCACGCCTTCTTTTGCGCCGTCGTCGGTGGAGACGGCCTCCAGCAGCTGCTCCCCATCGGAGAGGGCCAGCACGACGGCCTTGTCCTCCAGCACGTCGTAGCCGGTGAACACGGTGGGCTCGGCGTTCAGTTCGCCGAACAGGTCGGCGCTCCAGCCGGAAATATCGCGGGAAAGGCGGTCCTGGCGGGCCTTCTCCTTCTGCTTTTTCATCTCTGCCTGGAAGTTCTCCTCGTCCACGGCGATGCCCGCCTCGGCTGCGATCTCACGGGTGAGGTCCAGAGGGAAGCCAAAGGTGTCGTTCAGCTTGAAAGCGTCGATGCCGGAGAGGATCTTCTCCTTGCCGGAAAGCGCCGCCTTGGTGATGTTGTCGATCAGGCCGTTGAGGATATTCAGGCCCTGGTCGATGGTCTTGTAGAAGCGCTCTTCCTCAGTGCCGATGACCTTTTTGATGTAGTCGGCGTGCTCTTCCAGCTCGGGATAGCCGGCCTTGTTCTCATGGATGACGGTGTCCACCAGCTCGGTGAGGAAGGGGCGGTCGATGCCCAGCATCCGGCCGTGGCGCGCGGCGCGGCGCAGCAGCCGGCGCAGCACATAGCCGCGGCCCTCGTTGGAAGGCAGGATGCCGTCGCTGACCATGAAGGTGGTGGAGCGGATGTGGTCGGTGATGACGCGGATGGAGATGTCGGTCTTTTCGTCCTGGCCGTAGATGTGGCCGCTGATGCGCTCCACATGGTTCAGGATGGCGCGCACGGTGTCCACCTCGAAGAGGTTGCCCACGTTCTGCATCACGCAGGCCAGACGCTCCAGGCCCATGCCGGTGTCGATGTTGGGCTTCTCCAGCCGGGTATAGGTGCCCTTGCCGTCGGAGTCGAACTGGCTGAACACCAGGTTCCAGACCTCCATGTAGCGGTCGCAGTCGCAGCCCACTTTGCAGTCGGGTTTGCCGCACCCATACTCGGGGCCGCGGTCGAAGTAAATTTCGCTGCAGGGGCCGCAGGGACCGGAACCGTGCTCCCAGAAGTTGTCCTCTTTGCCGAAGCGGACCATGTGGTCCTCGGGGATGCCCACCTGCTTGGTCCAGATGTCCCATGCCTCGTCGTCGTCCTCGTAGACGGAGATGTACAGCAGGTCGGCGGGGATCTCCAGCACCTTGGTCAGGAATTCCCAGGCCCAGCTGATGGCCTCGGTCTTGAAGTAATCCTGGAAGCTGAAGTTGCCCAGCATCTCAAAGTAGGTGCCGTGGCGGGCGGTGATGCCCACGCGCTCGATGTCCGGGGTACGGATGCACTTCTGGCAGGTGGTCACCCGGTGGCGGGGCGGCTCCTCCTGGCCCAAAAACCACTTTTTCATGGGGGCCATGCCGCTGTTGATGAGCAGCAGGCTGTTGTCGTTCTTGGGCACCAGCGGGAAGCTGCCCAGCCGCAGGTGGCCCTTGCTCTCGAAGAAGGAGAGATATTTCTCTCGCAGTTCATTCAGACCGGTCCATTGCATCGTTCAAATCTCCTCTTGTTTGATGGATTTAGGCGGCACGGCCCAAAAAAACAGCCTTCGCCCCCTTTGCAGGGACGAAGGCTGAAAACGCTCCGTGGTACCACCCAGATTGCGGCCCGAGAGGACCGCCGCTTTTGCGCCCGTTAACGCCGTGCCTACGCCCGGTTCATCACCGGGGGCTCAAGGGTGGCTGCAACGCGCTTTTGGCAGAGACCTTTCACCAGCCGGTCCCCTCTCTGCATGCCCCGCACGCTGCTGGCCCCATCACAGCCATTCTATTGTTTTTTACGTTGCAATTATACCGCCCTCAGCGCCCGTTGTCAACACTGTTTTCGGCCTGGAAAGCCGCCTCGTCAGCGGTTTTGAGCCCGGCATAGCCGCCCGGGTCCAGCCAGTAGAGCGCCTCGCAGACCTGGGCGAAGATCTCCCCGCAGCTCACGGCGGGTTCGGGGGTGCCGTCCTGCATGACCACGATGGTGTACTTTGGGTCCTCAGCAGGCCAGAAACCGGCAAACCAGTAGTTCATCAGCTCCTCCCCCGCCTCGTTGTAGGTTCCGGTCTGGGCGGTGCCCGTTTTGCCCGCCGCGCTGCCATGGAGAGGCTGGGCGTCCCTGCCCAGGCCCCGCTCCACCACGCTGGCCAGCATCCCCTGCAAAGCGCCGGCATTCTCTTGCGACATCACCCGCCTGCTTTCGGGGGCATAGAGGGGCTGCACGGATTCGCCGCTGTTCTCGTCGATCACTGCCTCCAGAAAGCTGGGGGTGCGCCAGACGCCCTCTGCCGCAATGGCATTGAAGGCGCCCGCCACCTGCACCGGCGTGGCCAGCAGCTCCCCCTGGCCGAAGCTGACGCTGGCCAGCTGGCCCAGGTCCTGCAGGCGCTGGGCGTTTGGCAGGTTGCCCGCGGCGCTTTGCAGCCCGCCCGCCAGGTACACAGCGTCCCCGAAGCCGAAGTCCTCCGCGGTCTGGCTCACCGCTTCGCCGCCCAGCTTGAGGCCCAGCTCGATGAAAAAGCAGTTGCAGCTTTTTTCCAAGGCGCTGGTCAGGTTCATCTGCCCGTGGGCGCGGCTGAGGGCGCAGCGGTAGATGTGCCCGTTCAGGTCCACCGAGCCCTCACAGTCAAAGGTGTACCAGTCCCAGGTCTTTTCCAGCGCTGCGGCTGCCAGCACCGGCTTGAACACCGAGCCCACGTTGTACTGGCAGAACACCCGGTTGAGCAGCGACGTATCCTGGGCTTCGATGCTTTTCTCCACCGCGTGGGGATCAAACTCCGGCAGGCTGACGCTGGCCCGCACCCGGGCGGAGCCTACCTCCAGCACCAGCACGCAGCCCCGGGCCATGTTTTTCTGGGCCACTCCTTCGCAGGCCCGCTGGATGGTCTCGTCCAGCGTGAGCATCACCCCCGTGGACTGGCCCTGCCGGGTGATGAGCTGCGGCTCGCTGCCGCCCACAAGACCGCCCTGGGCGGTGGTGACGCACTGGACGCTTTCCAGCGTGCGCCGGCTGCCCAACACCTCTTCAAAGGCCAGTTCCAATCCGCTGACCCCTTCCCCCTCGCCGTTCACGTACCCTACCAGATGAGGCGCCACAGCCACCGGAAAATAGCGGCTGGGCACCGCGTAGGTGTAGATGCCCCGGGAGGAAAGGTCCTGATCCACCTGCACCAGAAAGGGCTCGTGAGAATTGCGCCGGCTGTACAGCAGCGACTGCTGGGCATAGGACACATGGTCGAACAGCTGGGCATAGCTGCTCTCGCCGGGAATGGACAGGGCGTAATACTCCACTCCATAGGCCGTGAGGTTTCGCCCCTTGCAGTCGTAGAGGTCGCCCCGGGAGTAATTCAGCGGCAGGGTGGTGACCGTCTGGGCCTGGGCAGTGTTAGCGTAGTTCCGATTCCGCGCCAACAGAAACAGGCGGCCCATCACCACACTGAACGCCGCGAGAAACGCCCCGAACAGAGCAACGATGCGCCGGGTAGTCACAAGGCGCCGCCCCCCTTCCGCTTTTTTTGCCGAAGCACACCGGCAGTATGGGCCCGAAGGCGTCGTCTTAAGCGCGATGGGTCTGCATTTTTGCAGCAAAAAGACCTGGCAAGCAAAACAGCTTGTCAGGTCTTGGCCTTGGTTATTCCATGTTGTTCCAGCAGCGCAGCACATCCTCAAGGCCCGGCACGCTGGAGATGCCCCCGGGCCGGGTGGCGGAGAGCCCCGCGCTGGCGCATGCAAAGCCCACGATGGTTTCCAGCTCCCCGGCGCTGAGCGATCCGGGCGCTTTGCCCATTTCCAGCAGTTTCCACATGGCGCTGCCGCCGAAGATGTCCCCCGCGCCGGTGGTGTCGGCCACAGTGATGTTTTTCAGTGCGGCAACACGGCCCTTGGCGTTGGCGTTTTTGTACACGCACCCATCGCCGCCGCAGGTGACGAACACCAGCTTTGCGCCGAATCGTTCAAAAATGCGATCGGCCCCTTCTTCCGGGGCAAGGCCGAAGAGAAAGTCCACCTCTTCGTCGCTGATCTTCACCACGTCCGCCTGGGACAGGCCCCAGAGCAGCTGTTCACGGGCCTCTTCGAGATCGGGCCAAAGGGGCTTGCGAAGATTCGGGTCATAGCTGATGAGTTTGCCCTGCTTTTTTGCGTATTCCACCGCCCGTCGGGTGGCGGTGCGGGCGGGCTCGCCGGTGAGGGACAGGCTGCCAAAGTGGAACACCTTTGCTCCGTCGATGAGCGAGAGATCCAGCTCCTCAAAGGCAAGGCAGGTATCCGCGCCGGGCTTGCGGGCAAAGGAAAACTCCCGGTTGCCCGTTTGGTCCAGGGTGACAAAGGCCAGGGTGGTGAAAACGTCGTCTGCGCACACGACGCCCTTTGTCTCCACGCCGGCCTTTCGCAGGGTGGAGACCAGCAGGCGGCCGAAGGCGTCGTCCCCCACCTTGCCCAGCAGCGCGGTGCGGGCGCCGAATTTTGCCAGCGCAGCCAGATAATTGGCCGGCGCACCGCCCGGATGCGCCGCCATGGTGGGGTAACCGTCATCGTCGGAACCGATGCAGGTGAAATCGATGAGAAGCTCGCCCAATGCCACAACGTCCATCATGCCGTCACCTCACTTTGCCGCCGGATATTCGTTGCACAGCAGCCGGTAAGGTGGTTCGTCTTCCTCGATGGCGGGGAAACGGCCCACCGGCGGTTGAAACCGGTTGTCGGTGTTGTCGTCGTTGCACTGGCTGACCTCCCCCAGCAGCACCGGGCCGCTGCCCTCTTCCACGGTGAAGTCGTGGTAAAGGTATTGCTGGACGTGGATGCTCTCCCCGGGCGTCAGGCGGATCCGGGTGCCGGCGGGCACCGTGTAGGTGCGGCCGTCGGTATGCACGGTGACCTCCGACTGGTAGTCGATGGATTCGTCCGGCATGCTGTTGTAGACCCGGATCAGCACATTGCCGCCGCCCCGGTTGATGATGTCCTCGGTCTTATACCAGTGGAAGTGGTTGGGGGCATACTGGCCTTCTTTCAGGTAAAGCAGCTTTTCCGCGTAGACCTTGGGGTATTTGTCCGCCATGGCGCGGTTGCCGTTGCGCAGGGTGATGAGGGAAAAGCCCACCTTGTCAAAATCGCCCAGGCCGTAGTCGGTGATGTCCCAGCCCAGCATGCAGTCGCGCACCTCGTCATACTCGTGGCCCAGCGTCTGCCATTCGTCGGGGGTGAAATGGCAAAAAGGCGGCAGATAGCAGCAGTATTTTTGGCACATCGCCTCCAGTTCCCGGAGGGCTTTGTTGATCTCAGAGCGTTTCATGGGGCGTTACCTCCCTCTTGCTTTTGTATGGGGCCTGCGGGGCCGCAAATCGTTACAGCGTCTGCAAAAAGTTTTGGAACAGCCGCGCCAGCAGCGCGTGGCCCTCGTCGTTCGGGTGAAGGCCGTCCGGGGTATAGACGGAGAGATCTTCCCTCTCGTACAGGTCAAGCACGGGCAGGCCAAAGGCCGCCGCCGTTTGACGGATGGCCCGCACATAGTCGCACAGGTCCGCTTTGCCTTCCTTGTGTTCCACGGCCCGGCGCATCGGCGTTGCCACAACGATCTTCACGCCCGGAAACCTTTCCTCCAGGCGGGTGAACAGGGTGTGCAGCGCGCCCCAGAAGGTGGCCGGCGTGCGGTCGCCAAACGCCCCCAATGGCGCGTCGCCATGGCCGAAATCGTTGGTGCCGCCAAACACCACAACCGCGTCCGCCTCCGGGTCCATCTGCAGCGCCCGGGTGCAAAAATCGTCGCCGGCGGGCTCGCAGTGCTGGGGCGCGATGCGGGTGCCCGCGACGCCGTAGTTGCGGCAAAGGGCGCCGCTCCTGTTTTCAAGCAGCCGCACAAAGCCATGTTCCGGCCCGCTGGCGCCCACGCCTTCGGTGATGCTGTCGCCCAGGATGTTCAGCTTTTTTCCTTTCAGTTCCATGCTCCCTGCTCCTTCAGCGCGGCGCGGATCACATCCGCCACATGAAGGCCAAGCCGTTCAAAGCCGCTCTCGGTAAGATGGACATAGTCCGCGTAATCCTCGGCGCCCCAGTCCCGCAAAAAGGCCCAGACGTCGTCGATCTGCACCCCCAGGGGTTCCAGCGCGGCTCTGGCAGCCTCGTTGTAGCGGGCGATCTCGGCCCGGGTGCGGGGATTGGGGCCCATCGTGCCGTTGGGGTTGGGGGGCGAGGTGGTGGCGAACAGGATCTTTGCGCCGGGGAAATACCGGCACAGCCGCTGGTGGATGCGCACCAGCATGGCCGCGTATTCCGCCTCGGAATTCAGCGGCCGGGGGTCTTTGTCCCAGTGGGCGGCGTCCCAGTGGCCGTTGTTCCAATGGACCAGCTTTACCGCCGCCGGGTCCGGGAACAGTTCTTTCCAGGCGGCAAGGCTGGTGTAGGTGTATTGGGTGTAGCGGCAGTTCTCCTCGGGGGAAACGAGCGTTGCACGCCCTTCCAGCGCCCTTTGCGCCCAGGGCTGGAACCCCATCCGAATGGAGTCGCCAATGAGAAAGACCTGGTTCGCTCCGTGCGCAGCGGCACGGCGGCCGCCGCCCTCCTCGTCGTAGATCTGCGGCATCCCCGCTTCGCCTCCTTTATCCGGCGTACTCCTCCAGGAACGCGCCGTTGTTTTTCAGCGTGTCCCGCAGCTGGTCGGTGTCCAGCTCGTTGGCGGGCTGGCCGGTCTGCACGCTCTGGGCGGCGGCGGTGCCCGCTGCCTGGCCCACGGCCATCACAATGGGGGTTAGCCGGATGGAGGCGCAGGCCTCGTGGGTGGTGCTGATGCAGCGGCCCGCCACGATCAGATTGTCCACCTCCGGGGCCACAAGGCAGCGGTAAGGCACCGAATACCAGCTGCCGGGCTTCAAAAATTCGTGCTTCATGCTGGCGCCGTCCGGCGAGTGGATGTCGATGGGATAGCCGCCCATGGCCACCGCGTCCGGGAACATGCGGTTGGCCAGCAGGTCCTGGGCGGTGAGTTTGTAGCAGCCGTTGATCTTACGGCTCTCCCGGATGCCAATGTTCGGGCCGGTGGAGAGGATGCGGCAGTTTTCAAAGCCCGGGATGTGGTTGCGCATAAACGCCGCGATCTGGTGGGCCTGACGGCGGCCCTCGATCTCCGCCTCGGTAAGCTGGAACGGATCCACCGCCGAGCGCTGCACAATGCGGGACATATTCAGGATAAACTCGCCGGGGGTGTTGGTCTCAAAACAGAGCACCATATCCCGGTCCACATCGAACTCGCCGTTCTCCTTGGCCGCGCGGATCACCGAATAGGCACCCTGGATACCGGTGCGGGGGATCTGGTCCAGATGGTCAAAGGGAATGGTGGCCAGCATATCCTCCTGGTGGGTGCGAACATACTCCATGACCTTTTCCCGGTCCACGCCGCCCACCTTGACATTCATGGTCATGGGCTGGGCCAGGTTGTCCTTATCCCGGCCGTACACACTGGAAACACCCGCATGGGTGGCCAGGTCGGCGTCGGCGCTGCAATCCAGGAAAACATCGGCGGTCACGGTAAAGAATCCGTTCTTTGCATAGAGGGTAACGGAAGTGATCCGCCCATCCTGCACCTGGCAGCCGGTATATACCGTGTGGTAAAGCAGCTGCACACCGGCTTCCAGTGCCATCTCCTCCAGCACCAGTTTAAGGCCCTCGGCATCAAAGGGGGTGATGCTGCTGACAAAGCCCACAAAGTCCTCCATATGGCCGGGTGAAAAGCCTTTGGCTTTCATGCGTTCCACAATTTCGTCCGGAATGCCGCGCACCACCTGGGTATCGCCGGCATGGAAGGTCATCTGAGGACCCACCCCCGCGCCGGTGAGCGAACCGCCCAGGTAGCCGCTCTGTTCCACCAGCAGCACCCTGGCGCCCCGCCGGGCAGCAGCGATCGCCGCCGTAACACCGGCCGGACCGCCGCCGATAATGACCACTTCATAGTTCAGTTCCATCTTCTTGCTCCTCCTTCTGTCGCAGCAGATCGTGATAGGTACGGGCGAAGGCATGCGCGCCGATCTCGGAAAGGGCGCGCAGCCCGGTCTTCCCCAGCCGCACCGGGCCGACCTGCACCATCGGGACAGTATAGTCCCGGCTGGTGAGGCCCAGTTCGGTGACCTCGAGGAAGTGGAAATACTCATGGCTTAGGATCAGATTCACCGCGGTTTCATAGTTCAGGGCATTCTGCTGTGCCCACAGTTCAATGGCTTTGCGATACAGGTTGACGCACTTCTGGCCGGAGATATAATCGCTGAAATAGCGCTGACCGCCCGCCACGAAGTCGCTGTCCTTCTCATTCAGCTGCAGCCCGCTGTTCTGCACAATGGCCCGGAAATCCCCCGACCCGTTCTGCCGCCGGAACACCTCCCGCGCGGCCGCGCAGCCTTTCTGCCAGGCTTTTTCCACAATGGCGGCGCGGTCCTGCTCCGGAACGCGGGCATAGCAGGGATCATAGGTCAGTTCCTTGTCGGCCAGTTCCCGGCCGGGAAAGGGAAAGCGGAATTCTTCCATCGCATCCTCCGGCATTACGCGTCCACCCGCTTGGTGGCGGCCAGGATCAGGGGTTCCTCCTGGCGGCAGCCCGCCAGCTCCACGTTGCCCAGGCTGACGATCTGCTCGGGGCTCTGCATGCCGGACAGGTCGATGATCCGTTTGCCCAGCACCACATAGACGTTGGGCAGGTTGGTGCCGCCGTCGTTGTATTCCGTCAGCTCCTCCAAAATCCACTCCAGGTCCTTTTCCCACTGGGCCACGGTGGTCTGACGTACCCAGGCGTTGTTCTTTTGCAGACGGATCACGCCCTCCTCGTCGATGAGGCGCAGCTGATGGGCGCTTTTCTTCACCAGGCCGAACAGCTTTTTCTCCACCTTGGCGTACTGCACCGCGTACATCACGCCGTTCTGGGCGGCCACCTGCAGCCCGCCGCGGTGAGCCTCCAGGTTTTCGGCCACGATGTCCAGCAGTTTGTCCAGCTCCAGCTTTTGGTTCATGCGGTCCTTGCTGCGCATCTCGGTGGCGCCCACCGCGATGGCCCGCACGATGTTGCGCTGGGTGTCCACCTCCACGCTGACCTCCACCGTGCCGGGAGCCGCGCCGTTCTGGATGGCCTTGAGCTCCGCCTCGCGGCGCACGCTGATGATGTCCTCGTCGGTGGGGTTGGTCACACTGCGCTCCACCATGTCCCGCACCATGGCCAGCGCCACGCCGATAGTGGAGATGACCGGGGCGTTCTTTGCGATGTAGAATTTGTGACCCATGGTCTGGGCCAGGTGGGGCACCACGGTGGCCGCGCCGCCGCCGCCGCCCACGAACACGGTGTGCCGCGGGTCCATCTCATAGTCTTTGATCAGCTGGGAAGCCACCTTGCTGTTTTTGGCGGCCGCGAAATCCAGCACCTTGCGGGCGGCCTCCTCCACGGTGCAGCCCATGTTGTCCGCCAGGGGCTTCCAGGCTTTGCGGGCCGCCTCCACGTTGCCGTAGGCGTAGTCCTCCTCGCGTACAAAGCCCGCCAGATTGGCGGCGCCCGCCATGGTCAGCGCCACCCGCACGCCGTTCGCGCACTCGATGCAGGCGTACTCCGGGTCGCCCTCCATAGGCCGCACCGACACCAGCCGGGGCTCCACGATCTTGTCCTCCGGGGTGTACACCTCGTATTCCAGGCCGGCGATGTGGGCGCTGCGGGGGCCGGTGTTCACCGCCTTGCCATTGCGGATCTCCACCATGCTGCCGCCGCCGATGCCCACGGTGCGCACGTCCAGGCTGTTCAGATAGGTCTTGTGGCCGCCCACCTCGGCGTAGCGGATCATCACCTTGCCGTCCTTCACGCAGGAGATGTCGGTGGAGGTGCCGCCCACCTCAAAGAAAATGCCGTCGGTGAGCTTTTCATACATCAGCGCGCCCGCCACGCCCGCGGCAGGGCCGGAGAGGATGGTCAGGATGGGGCGGTTGCGCACCTCGTCCACCGTCATCACGCCGCCGTCGCACCGCATGACCATCAGCGGGCTCTCGATGCTGGCCGCCTTGATGCTCTCGTCGGTCATGGTGGCGGCCTCCAGCATTTTGGGCATGATGCTGGCGTTGACCACCGCCGTGCGGGTGCGGATCTTCAGGCCGTAGAGTTTGGAGATGTCGTTGGTGGCGGTGCCGGGCAGCGAGATCTCGCGGCACAGCTCCACCGTGCGGTTCTCGTTGGCGGGGTCGTCCACACTGAAAGCCTCCGCGGCCACAAAACTGGTGCATCCCCTGCCCTTCAATTCCTCCAGCGCCTGCCGGATAGCCCCGTCCAGGTCCTGGGTGGAGGTGTCCACATAGCTGTTTTCCGAGCGCAGGAACTTGCCCGGCGCCAGCTCGATGTCGCCGATGGAGGTGTCGCCCTTGCTCTTGGCGCCCTGCAGGCCCTGGCCCAGCGTGACCACGCCGACCTTGGCCACGTCGCCCTCCAGCAGGGCGTTGGTGGCCTGGGTGGTGCCGTGGGCGATGAAGACCACGTCCTCCGGCGCGATGTTGCACTGCTCCATCACCTTGTGCAGCACCTGGATGATGCCGGCGGCGACGCCCTCTTTCGCGTCGTGGGTGGTGGGGGTTTTCACGACGCCGATCACCTCATAGGTGTCGTTGTCGATGGCGACGGCATCGGTAAAAGTGCCGCCCACGTCAATGCCTATGCGAACTTTCATAGAACTGGCCTCCACGTTATATCATTTTTTGGTCCTGGGATTCAGCCGAAAAGCGCGCTTTTCGGCTCAAGCCCAAGATCAGGCCGGGATGCCCCCGAAGGGGCACCCCGGTCCGGGGATCAGGGAGAGATCAGAAGTAGATGAAGGCGCTGACGACAACGCCGATCACCGCGACCGCCCACAGATAGGGCAGCAGCTTCTTGGTGATGCCGTTCACGTCCACTTCCGCGAAGTTGGCGGTCCAGACGTTCTGGGTGTTGGTGGGGTCGCCGCAGCCCTGGATGCGCTCGGCGGCCAGGAAGGCGCCCATGACGGCCAGCGGGCTCAGGGTGCCCAGGCCGATGACCAGCGCCGCGATGCCGGAGCCCAGGCCGAACAGGTTCATGGGGCCGCGGTAGAGGGACAGCGGGGCCAGCAGGGAGAAGAAGATGATGTATCCGATCTTGTTGGAGGGGATCACCGCCAGCAGGAAGGGGTTGAGTACTTCCTTGACCATGGAGTGGGTCACGGCCAGGTACAGGATGCCGATGCCGATCATCAGGATGATGGCGGGGCCGCCGTCTGTGATGCCGTCGTAGCAGGTCTTGACCAGGGTGTTCATGGCCTTGGAGAAGCTCTTGGCGGTGAACACCAGGATCCAGATGATGCCGGCCATGAAGGCGGGGCAGACAGGCACCTTGAACACGGCCACCAGAATGATGGGGATCAGCGGGGTGAGCATGGCCAGGCCGCCACGCACACCGGTGAGCTGCTTGGTGGGGTTGGGCTCGGAAACAGGCGCGGAGAAGGCGAACTTGACGCCGTTGCGCTTGAACTCCACGAACACCAGGATCAAGGTGGCGATCACCGTGGCCACCAGCATGTAGATCTCAAAGCCTTTGATCTGCTCGATGTCCAGGTTGAACAGGCTGGAGAAGGTCTTCCAGTTGGCGATGTTGAAGGTGAGGCCGCAGGTGAAAGCCATCAGGAAGATGCAGGCGGCGCTCATGGAGGGCACGCCCACGGAGATGAGGATGGGCAGCACGATGGAGCCCACCATGATGATGGAGCCCAGGCCGCTCAGGGTGGTGAACAGCACCGCGCAGGCCACCACCATGATCAGGGTCACGATCAGGGGGCGGTCGCCGCCCAGCTCAGCGCTCTTTTTGATGATGTTCTCGGTGACGCCGGTCTTGTTCATCAGCTGCCCCAGCCAGGCGCCGAAGACGACCGCCATGATGGCGCTGCCCATGCGGACGGTGCCGTTTTCCACCACGGTCTGCAGCCAGCCGATGCTGTTGCCGTCCGCGTCCACGCCCACGGCGGGAACGCCGGCGATGATGCAGATGACCACCGCCATCAGCGGAAGGGCCAGCAGTGTGGGGATCTTCTTTGTCATCATAAGTGCCGCAATGATGACAAAGGCCACAATGATCAGGGAACCTTGCAACATAATGTCTACTCCTTACTTTTAGGCTTGCGCCCTTTATTCACAACCGTTCACACGGATGCTTCGGCTTAAAGGCTCTCCACAGCCTCACGGAAGGCGGCGGTGGCAGCGCGGACCTGGTCGGCGGTGGGCTCCTTGCCCATGACGATGGCGCCGATCATAACGGCCTTGCAGCCCGCCTCGTAAAGGTGCCGCACCTCGGAGGGCTTGATCTTGCGCTGGGTGGGGATCAGGCAGGGTTTGCCGGATTTTGCCGCGATGTCGCTGTAGCGCAGGATGTCCGCGTAGCACAGGGGCGTGCCGTAGTTTTCGCCCGGCTGGACGGAACATTCCAGCACATCCATGGCCGAGCGGCTCACGGCGTCCAGCGTGTTCTGGGTATAGGTGCAGTCAATGGCCACCATTTTGGTGAGCGCCTTGCTCTCCATCATGAAGCAGGGCAGATGATGGCTGTAGGCGCTGAAGAACTTGAGGCCCATCGCCTCCAATTCCAGCCGCTCCTCCGGGGTGATGAAGGCCTCTTCGCCGCCGGGCACCAGGCCCACGGGAACATCGCCCGCCAGCTCGATGAGCTGGCGCAGGAACGCGCGGTTCTCGGCGTAGGTGCCGAAGGTGTGGCCGCTGGCGCGGTGCCACACGTTGCAGTGGACCTTGACCGCCTGCGCGCCGCCCTCCAGCGCGGCCTTCGCCATGCCCAGGTCGTTGGAGGGAAGGCTTACCACCAGGCTGAATTTGTTTTTCTCGATCACATTTTTGAACTCCATACTGTCCTCCTTGCTTTATTGGGCGGTCAAAATCTCCGCTCGGATCCGTTGGGCGAACACCCCTTCCAAATGCTGTGCGTGTCTGGCGCGGAGCAGCTGGATGCGGGGCATCCTTTCTTTCGCCAGCATTTCCTCCAGCCGGGCTTTCAGTTGGCGGACAACGTCCTCCTCCATCCCTTCCGTGCCGGAGAGAAACACGGTGTTCAGCGAAAACATCATGCACAACAGCGCGATGAGGCTGCAGGCCTGGACGGGCAGATCCGCCCACCGGCGGCTCTTCTCCCCCTGGCCGGAGGCGTACAGGGGCGCCCCCAGCAGCTTGACCGCGTCCTGATAGAAATCCTCCCGCAGGGGGACCGCCCACCCCTCCACCGTGACGTTCACCACCACGCTGGAGCCAAGGCTCACATGGGCGCTGTTGCGCTGGAGCGGGTCCACCCGCTCCTCCAATGCCTGCTTCACGGTGTACACCTGGGAAAACTCTTCCACCACCGGCACCCGCAGCTGGGAGGTCAGGGCCTCTTTCAGGGTGATGTTGGCCGAGGCGATGCCGGTGGAGTACATCACATGGAAATCGCTCTCCCGCATGTCCTCCTGAAACAGCAGGCCGATGCCCGCCAGGGGCAGCCCGGCCGGCCGGTCGGCGCACAGGGCGTCTACGATCGCCTCGTACAGCTCGTTGCCTGCCAGATACGCCCGCGCCAAGACCTTTGTGGCAACGGGATGCAGCGCCATGTCAAACAAAGTCATGCAGCTTTCTTTGCGGCCGATCTCCACCACCGCGATGGCGCCGAACCCCGCGTTGATGGTCAGCCCCGTGCGGCTGCGCCCGGCGGTGGTGGTGTGGCTGCCGCTCTCCGCCAGGACCCCTTCCCCGATCAGCTCGGAAACGAGGGTGGACACCGTGCTGGGCGACAGTTCCGTTTTTTGGGCGATCTCCACCCTGGAAAGGCCGTCGTTTTCCAGAATGGACTGGATGATGACCTGGCGGTTGCGCCGTTTAACGTCCTGAAGCCCCCGTTTGCGAATCATTGCATTATCCTCTCTATCCCCTGTTCAGCAGGCTTAATTCGGATTTCGAATCCGTTATTTCGGATTCCGAATTAAGTGTCTTTATAGTAAACCTATTTTCAGAAAACCGCAATAGCTTTTGTACGGTTTCTCCCATTTCAACATAGAACTCAACGCCCTTCTGTGCAATTTGCTCAAAAAGTTGGGGCGCGGTGCCTCCTGTTCAGTCCCAAAAGTTAATAAATATCCATCGGTTCAAAGCTGGTGGATATTTACATAACGTGTCGTTTTGGAATGCAAATAAACATCCACCGGCCAAGCCGGTGGTTTTTCATATGCGGGCATAGCCCTATGTTCTTCGCCACGCGTAGAACGCGTAATACGGTCTGCCAGCTACGGGGGATTGTTACTTGCTGCCCGTGAACGGGCCGACCTGACTCATCGTAAGTTGTTCGCCCATCTCATCCTGTTTCAACTGGTTCTTTATGTACTCCGCAATTCGGCTCTCGTTTTTCTCTACCGTATCCACATAGTACCCTTTGCACCAGAATTCCCGATTCCTGTATTTGTATTTCAGTTCGCCGAATTGCTCATACAGCATTGTGCTGCTCTTCCCTTTCAGGTACCCCATGAAGCTCGACACCGAAATCTTCGGCGGTATCTCTACCAGCATGTGGATGTGATCCGGGCATACTTCTGCCTCCAGTATTTTTACTCCCTTCCACTCGCACAACTGCCGCAGGATTTTCCCTATTGCTGCTCTCTTTTCTTTGTAGAACACTTTCCTGCGATACTTTGGCGCAAAGACTATATGGTATTTGCAAATCCATTTCGTATGCGATAAACTGTTTATGTCGTTCAAGCTCATTTTGAATGACCTCCTTGTGGTTCTTTTGGGGCAGTTGGCAGACCGCTCCTTTATCCTACCACAAGGAGTTTTTTATTCCCCTTTTTCTGGGCAACTATTTAATTCTTACCGAACCACACGTCTAACGTGTGGTTTTGGGATACAAAAAACCAGGTCCGCCTGAAAAACAGACGGACCTGGTCAACGACTTCTTTAAAGGCGGGCGCGGCTTAGTACATGCCGCCCATGCCCATGTCGCCCGCGGGGGCGGCGGGAGCGGGCTGCTCCGGCTCGTCGGCCACCAGGCTCTCGGTGGTCAGCACCATGCTGGCCACGCTGGCGGCGTTCTCCAGGGCGGAGCGGGTCACCTTGGTGGGATCCACGATGCCGGCCTCGATCATGTCGCAGTAGACTTCCTTCTGGGCATCAAAGCCATAGTTCATCTTGCCGGCGCTGAGGATCTTGTCGATGATGACGCTGCCCTCCAGGCCGGCGTTCTTGGCGATCTGACGCAGAGGAGACTCCAGAGCCTTCAGCACGATGCTGGCGCCGGTGCGCTCGTCGCCCTCCAGGCCCTCGCAAACCTTGCGGACAGCGGGGATGGCATTGATGGGGGCGGTGCCGCCGCCGGCCACGATGCCCTCTTCCACGGCAGCCTTGGTGGCGTTCAGGGCGTCCTCAATGCGCAGCTTCTTGTCCTTCATCTCAACTTCGGTGGCAGCACCGACCTTGATGACGGCCACGCCGCCGGCCAGCTTGGCCAGACGCTCCTGCAGCTTCTCCTTGTCGAAGTCGCTGGTGGAGACTTCCATCTGAGCGCGGATCTGAGCCACTCGGTCCTTGATGGCGTTCTTGTCGCCGCTGCCGTCCACGATGGTGGTGGTCTCCTTGGTGACCTTCACCTGGCGGGCGCGGCCCAGCATGTCCACGGTGGCGTCCTTCAGCTCATAGCCCAGCTCCTCGCTGATGACCTGGCCGCCGGTGAGGATGGCGATGTCCTGCAGCATCTCCTTGCGGCGGTCGCCGAAGCCGGGGGCCTTGAC
>NZ_CALXHK010000047.1:0-16666 GCF_944388085.1 Candidatus Allofournierella excrementigallinarum
GTTAAGCTCCGTAGTGCCGAAGATACTTGGTTGGAGACGACCTGGGAAAATAGGTAGGCGCCGGCTTTCTCTTTGCCCATTTTCAGGGGCCCCTGCCGCAAGGCGGGGGCCCTTTTTCTTTGCCGGGCAGGCACATCCCGCACAGTGCAAAAAACGAGCGCCCCAAAAGCCGATTTGGCTCAAGGGACGCCCGTTTCTTCCTTTTTAAAACCCGCTCACGGACGGCAGAGCAGCTTGACCTTGAAGCCCATGGCCTTCAGCTTTTCCGCAAGGCGCGGGCCATTGTTGTCGGTGCCCTCCATGTAGCCTGCGTAGTGATAGGGCACCACCACGCCGGGCTTGTGATCCATGGCGGCCAGCTGGCCGGGGATCTGGTCCATGTAGCGCAGCATGTTGTAAAGCCCGTCGCAGGGCACGAACAGCACGTCGCACGCCACATCGCTGAGCACATCGGTATCGCCCGCCACATAATAGGAAAAGCCGCCCATCCGCAGCAGCGCGCCGAAGCCAAAGCCCAGAGGATGATTTTTGTTTTCGGCGGCCAGCGGCGTGAGCACCACGCCGCACTCGAACACCAGGTCCGGGGCCGCGGGGGTCAGCAGGCTGATGTAGGCGGGGTCCACGCCCATCTCTGCCGTGAGCCAGTCGGCCACCGGCGCCGTCACCGCGAAGCAGGTGTCCGGCCCCGCCGCCTTTCGCAGGTCATCGGGGGAGAAGTGGTCGGAATGGCTGTGGGTCACCACGATGAGGTCGGCGTCGTGGGGGGCTTTCTCCAACTGGAAGGGGTCCGTGTACACCACCGGGCCGTCGGGTACACGAAAGCGCACCATGCCGTGGCGCACCAGATCCACACAGTCGAGGGCATCCATCATAAAAACTCCTTTCGGGGCGGTTGGCCTTGTAAGACAGCCGTTTTTGGATTATAATAAAACAGTATCCACCCTTCGCCGCACTTTTGCGGCGGCGGGCATTCCGCTTGACCTTATTGTAACACGGCGCGCGGGTTTGTCAAAGCCCGCCGCCTTACGGAGGAAAACTATGAAGCGCAAAAACCGTTTTCTGGCGCTGGCCCTTGCCCTGGCGCTGGCTCTGAGCCTGCTGCCCGGCTGCGGCAGCGAGGAAGAGCCCGAGGCCGCCACCCAGAACGAAGCCCAGCCCGGCGGCAGCATCACCTGGCCCGAGGAAGGGCTGGACACATCCGCCACCCTGGCCTCCACCATCGTGGGCGACACCCTCTACATGGTGTTCAACGGGGTGCAGGCCCGCACCAGCGGCTACTTCACCCCTGCGGGCGACACCATCACCGTCACCAGCAGCGCCACCACCACCAGCGAGACCCGCTTTTCCTACCGGGTGACCCTCTGGAAGGAGACCTACGGCGGCCGCGAATATGTGGACGGCGGCACCATGTACTTCACCGCCGACGGCGAATGCCGCACCGGCACCTTCACCGGCCTGGAGGCGGGCGCCCGCTACAAGATCGGCCTTGCCTACGACGGCGGCAGCCATTACATGAGCGGCGGCCTGACCATCTCCGGCCTGGCCCAGGCGGACGCGCTGGAGGACGGGGACACCTCGGCGGCGTAACTAAAAAGCGAACGGCCCGGGGCCTGCGACATGCAGGCCCCGGGCCGCTTTTTCTTTTCAGCGGTGCGGCTCACTCCACCCCGGCGATGTCCCGGATGACCTTGCCCGCCAGGATAAGCCCCGCCGCCCCCGGCACAAAGCTCACACTGCCGGGGGTCTGGCACCGGGGCGCGCCGGGGCGCTGGGGCCCCGGCCCTTCACCGGCGGCAAGCTCCGCCGCGGGGGTCAGGCGCCGTTCGGGGGAATAGACCACCGGCACGTTTTTGAGGCCGCGGACGCGGCACTCCCGCCGCATCACCCGCGCCAGGGGGCAGCCTTCGGTCTTTTCCAGCACCGAAAGGCGCAGCAGCTCCGGGTGCAGCTTGTTGCCGGTGCCCATGCAGCTGATCACCGGCGCCCCCGCCGCCCGGGCCCGGGCGATGATCTCCAGCTTGGCGGTCACGGTGTCCACCGCGTCCACCACATAGTCCGCCCCCTCCAGCGGCACCTGGCCCGCCGTTTCGGGCGTGTAGAACAGCGCCTTTTCCACCACCCTGCAGGCGGGGTTGATGGCCAGCACCCGCTGTGCCGCCGCCTGGGTCTTGGCCATGCCCACCGTGGTGGTGAGGGCGATGATCTGGCGGTTCAGGTTGCTCTCGGCCACCCGGTCGTCGTCCACCAGGGTCAGCGCGCCCACCCCGGCCCGGGCCAGCGCCTCGGCCGCATAGCCGCCCACGCCCCCCAGGCCGAACAGCACCACATGGGCGCGGCGAAGTTTTTCCACCCCCGCCTCGCCCAGCAGCATGGCGGTGCGGCTCTCAAAGGCAGTGGACATAAAAAAGCCTCCTTGTTCAAGGGATGAAAAGGCCGTGCGCGGTGCATCCGCGCACGGCGCTTTGTTGTTCAGATTCAGCGCTGGAAGGTGATGGCCAGGGTGGTGTCCCACTTTTCGCCGGGGGCCAGGGCCGCGGCGCAGGGCTTCTCGGCCCAGTCGCCGGAGGCGTCCGCTCTGTCCTGCAGGCTGCGCCAGGGCTCCACGCAGAGGAAGTGGAGCTTCGGGTCGCCCACGGCGCTCCAGATCAGGGTGTAGGGATAGCCCTCGATGTCAAAGGTGATGCGGCGGCCGGTGTCTTTTTCCACCAGGCACAGGGTCTTGGCGGAAAGCCCGCCCATGCAGATGGAGTCGTTGTCGAACATGCGGTCGTTCATGGGGATGACCCGGCTGCTTTCCATCATCGGATGGGCGCCGCCGGTGAGGTAGCCCGCCTCCACCTCCTGCACGATGGGGGTCTGGGGCACGTCAAAGCGCAGCTCGTAGTCCTCGGTGGTGTGCTTTTCATCAAAGGGCAGGTTGAAGCCGGGGTGATAGCCGATGCCGAAGCGCAGCTCCCTGCTGCCTGAGTTGGTCACCGCCAGGGTGTGGCGCAGGGTGCGGCCCTCCAGGGCATAGGTGCTCTCCAGAACGAAGTCGAAGGGGAACAGCGCCAGGGTCTCGGCGCTGCTGGCAAGGCGGAAGCGCAGGGCCGTGCCGTCGCAGCCCAAAAACTCATGCTCCAGATCGCGGGCAAAGCCGTGCTGGGCGCCGGCGTAGGTTTTGCCCTCCACCGTGAAGCTGCCGCCTGCCAGCTTGCCGCAGTAGGGGAACAGGATGGGCGCGCGCCGGGGCCACACAGCGGGGTCGCCCTGCCAGAGCATCTGGGCGCCGGAGGCCTTGTCCACCACGCTGGCCAGCTCGGCGCCGAGGGTGTCCACCTCCACGCGCAAAAATTCATTTTCCACAGTGTATCGCATTTTCTTCGGCTCCTTTCCATGAGAAGGTCTTGCTGCAACCAGTATAATACACTTTGCCCCAAAAGCCAAGAGGAACGGCCCGCCGCCCCGGTGAATAAGGTGGGTCAGCCGCCCTTCCATCCTGAAGAAAAGGAGCATCAGCCTATGAGCAACGGAATTTTGCGGGTGCAGACCTATGCGGCGCGGGAAAGCGCGCCGGTGGGCGATGTGCGCATCCGCCTGCGCTGCGCTGGCGGCCAGCCGGCACAGGAAATGGAATTTTACACCGACGGCGAGGGCAACGCCCCGGACCTGGAGCTGCCCGCGCCGCCCGCCTCGATCTCGCTGGACGAGAACGCCACCCAGCGGCCCTACAGCGTGTGGGACCTGACGGCGGACAAGGAGGGCTACCAGCCCCTGACGCTGGATGGCCTGCAGCTGTTCGCGGGGCAGGTGACGCTGGCCCAGTTGGAGATGCGCCCCATGCAGCGCCTGGGCGCGCCCGCCCCCCAGCCGGACAGCTTTGCGGTGCCGCCCCACCAGCTCTACAGCCCTGGAAGCGAAGCGCCCAGCACCGCGCCGGTGCAGCTGTGCGAGCCGAGGGTGCTCACCGTGCCCATCATCCCCGAGACCATCACGGTGCATCTTGGCAAGCCGGCGGCCAGCGCCAAGAATGTGACGGTGAGCTTCCGCAGGTACATCGCCAACGTGGCCTCCAGCGAGGTGTATCCCACCTGGCCGGAACAGGCGCTGCGGGCCAACATCCACGCCCAGATCAGCCTGGCGCTGAACCGCATCTTCACCGAGTGGTACCCCAGCAAGGGTTACAACTTCAACATCACAAACTCCACCAGCTACGACCAGTACTACGTCCACGGGCGGGAGATCTTCGAGCCCATGGAGCGCATCACCGACGACATCTTCAACACCTACGTGCGCCGCGAAGGCACCATCGAGCCCTACTACACCGAGTATTGCGACGGCAAGACCGTCAGCTGCCCGGGTATGAAGCAGTGGGGCACCGTGGACCGGGCGAACGCGGGGCTGAACGCCCTGCAGATCCTGCGCTACTACTACGGCAGCGACATCGAGATCGTGCGCACGAACAACATCCAGGGCATCCCCCAGAGCTATCCCGGCACGCCCTTGCGCCGGGGCGATTCCGGCGAGGAGGTGCGCATCATCCAGCGCCAGCTGACCCGCATCGCCAAAAACTACCCCGCCTTCGGCAGCCCCGGCACCGACGGTGTGTTCGGCGCGGCCACCGAGGCGTCGGTGAAGGCCTTCCAAAAGCACTTCAACCTCACCGCCGACGGCGTGGTGGGCCGCTCCACCTGGTATAAGATCAGCTACATTTACGTCAGCGTGAAGAAGCTGGCGGAGCTGACCAGCGAGGGCGAAAAACCCACCGGCAGCCAGGACACCATCACCGGCAGCGGCTATCCCGGCACGCCCTTGCGCCGGGGCGACCGGGGCAACAGCGTGGAGCAGATGCAGTTCTGGCTGCAGCAGCTGGCGGAGTTCGACCCCGGCCTGCGCGATCTGGCGGTGGACGGCATCTTCGGCGCCGGCACCGAGGCGGCGGTGAGGGCCTTCCAGGAGAAAAACGGCCTTGCTGCCGACGGCGTGGTGGGCCGCATGACCTGGGACGCCATCTGGAGCCAGTACCAGAGCCTTGAGAGCGACATCAACCAGTCGAATAACGGCTATCCCGGCAGCCCGCTGCGTGTGGGCAGCCGGGGCGACGCGGTGCGCAAGGTGCAGTTCTGGCTGCGCATCGCCGCCAGCAACTACTCCTCCATCCCCAGCCCGGCGGTGGACGGCGTCTTCGGTTCCGGCACCGAGGCGGCGGTGAGGGCCTTCCAGCGCGAGTTCGGTTTGACTGCCGACGGCGTGGTGGGGCCCGCCACCTGGCAGAAGCTCTATGAGATCTATGCCGACGTGACCAACCAGCTGCTGGCCCCGAACCAGCGTCCGGGCGCTTATCCCGGCAGCCCGCTGCGCCTGGGCAGCACCGGGCGGGCTGTGCGGGAGGCGCAGTTCTATCTTGTGCTGATGAGCGCCTACTACCCTTCCATCCCCCGCATCAACATCGACGGGGAGTTCGGCCCTGCCACCGAGGCGGCGGTGAAGGCCTTCCAGAAGCTGTTCGGCCTCACCCAGGACGGCGTCATCGGGCCCGCCACCTGGGAGAAGCTCTATCAGCAGAGCCAGACCCTGCGCACCAGCGACGGGCTGGTGCAGGCCTACCGCCTGCTGCCCTGGCCGGGGTTCGCGCTGGCCGAGGGCGCCGCAGGCAGCGACGCGGCCTGGCTGCAGTTTTTGCTGGAATACGTCGCCTATTTCTACGACGAGGTCCAGTCCCCCGGCGGCATCGACGGCGTGTTCGGCTCCAGGACCAGAAACGCGCTGGAGAGCTTCCAGAGCGAGTTCAGCCTGCCTGTCACCGGCACGGCGGACGAGATCACCTGGAACGCCCTCACCGCTACTTTCCTCAGCCTGGCGGCGGCGGGCAGCGAGCAGACCGCCTTGGCCGCCGGCCCGGAGTATCCCGGCTATGTGATGCAGCTGGGCAGCGCGGGCGACGCGGTGATGCAGCTGCAGCAGCTGATGAACCAGGTGGCGGTGCTCTACTGCACGGCGGAATTCGTGCCGGTGGACGGCGTGTTCGGCGAGGCCACCGAACAGGCGGTGCGCCTGTTCCAGGAGGGCCTGGGCCTGCCGGTCTCCGGCGTGGTGGACCGCCAGACCTGGCAGAGCATCTTTGACCTGCTCGACCCGTCCGTTTCCGCATCCTGCGCAAACTGCGCCAAGTAACGAAAGGAGAGACCCGGCATGCCCAAAGTATTCGTCTACGACTTCTATGAAAACCGCTTGCTGACCTACAACCTGAATGAGAGCGACGCCATGCCCTTTTCCACCGGCACCACCCTGCGGGTGCGGGAGTTCCGGGGCAGCTCCTCCAGCCCCACCCTGTGGACCACCACCGCCGCCATGGAGGCCTGGAACCTCACCCGCCGCAGCTACGGCAGGGGCATCCACGTGGGCTATGCCTTCAAGCGCATCTGGGAGGGCGGCCACGGCACCGCCAGCCAGCACTATGCCGGCGTGGCCTTCGACGTGGGCCAGGGCCAGGGCTCCACCGCCCGCAACGCCATCTGGAGGGCGGCCAAAAACACCGGCGCCTGGGGCTATGTGGAGCCCCAGAGCATGACCCCCACCTGGGTCCACTTTGACCGGCGCTATGGCCGGCCCGCCTGCTCGGGCACCACCTCCGGCTACCCCACCCTGCGCCGGGGCGCGGTGGGCGCATACGTGCTGGTGCTGCAGGACGCGCTGAACGCCCTGGGCTATTCCACCCGCACGCTGGACGGCAAGTTCGGCCCCAACACCGAGAACGCCCTGCGCGCCTTCCAGCGCGCGGTGAGCCTCTCGGTGGACGGCGTCTGCGGCTGCAACACCTGGAAGAAGCTCACCGCTGCGGCGGTGGGCATCGGGCGCACCCGCACCGTCATCGACTGAGCACGCGCCCCTGAAAGCCAAAGCCCCCGGGGCGGCCTGACGGCCGCCCCGGGGGCCTTGCGCGTTTTCGCCATCAGGCGTTGAACACGTATTTGTCCAGCCGGCCGAAGGCCTCCTGCACCCGGCTGAGAGGCAGGGCCAGGTTGATGCGCAGGTGGCAGGGGCCGTGGAAGGCCCGGCCGTCCTGCACCGCCACGCCCACGTCCCAGCAGGCTTTTTCCACCTCGCCGATGGTTTTGCCGTGGGCCTCGCACCACTGGGTGCAGTCTGCGAACAGCATGTAGGTGCCCTGGGGCCGGGCCGCGTCCACACCTTCAAAGTGCTCTTGGATGAAGCGGCAGGCGTAGTCCACGTTGGCGGTCAGCACCTGGCGCAGTTCCTCCAGCCACTCGCGGCCCTCCGGCTGGCAGGCGGCGATGAGCGCGTGCATGCTCAGCACGTTCATGCTGTTGTAGTGGCTCAGGCTGGATTCCTTCCGCACCCGGTCCCGCAGGCGCTTGTTGTAGATGATGTGGTAGCTGCCCACAAGGCCCGCCAGGTTGAAGGTCTTGCTGGGGGCGTACAGCGCCACGGTGTTCTGCCGCGCCCACTCGCTTACCGACTGGGTGGGGATGTGCCTGTTTCCCTCCAGGATGATGTCGCTCCAGATCTCGTCGGACACCACCGTCACCTCATACTTCTCGAACAGGGCCATGGCCTGCTCCAGCTCCCAGCGCTCCCACACCCGGCCGCAGGGGTTGTGGGGCGAGCAGAGGATGGCGGCGTGGATATTCTGGGTGCGCAGCTTTTCCTCCATGTCCGCAAAGTCCATGCGCCACACACCGGCTTCATCCCGCTTCAGTGGGCTGAGCACCATGTTGTAGCCGTTGTTGGAAAGGGCCGAGGTAAAGCCCACATAGGTGGGGGAGTGGACCAGCACCCTGCCGCCCCGGGAGCAGGCCACGTTCAGGGCGCTGATCACGCCGCCCAGCACGCCGTTCTCGTAGCCGATGCACTCGCGGCAAAGGCCGGTCACGCCGTTGCGGTTTTCCTGCCAGGCGATGATGGAGTCGAAGTACTCGCCGGTGGGCTCAAAGTAGCCGTAGAGGGGGTGGGCCGCCCGCTCGGCGAGCGCCCTGGGGATGGTGGGCACGGTGGCGAAATTCATGTCCGCCACCCACATGGGGATGGCGTCAAACCCTGCCTTGGGCGCGGCGGGGGCAAAACCGCCAGGTTTGCCCAGCCCGTCCACGGCGAGGGCGTCTTTGCCGCGGCGGTCCGGGATGGAAGTGAAATCGTATTTCATGTTCTGACATTCCTTTCCAAAAGATGAAAGAATCGCTTTGCCCACATTTTACTCCATCCCGGCGGCAGGTTCAATGCAAAAAGGGCGGAGGCCGCTGCGGCGCGGCCTCCGCCCGGCCCCGGAACGGGGCGGCCGTGAGAAAAGAGGAAGGGCGTTACTTGCCGATCATCATGTTCAGGATCTCCACGTCGGTGGCCTTCATGCCGTCCCTGCCCAGGCGGCCGAAGTTGCGGATGGTATGCTCGTAGTCCTCCTCCACCAGGCCCTCGCCGAAGGGAAACACCCGGCCCCGCTTTGCCATCTCGTAGCCCAGCAGGCCGCTGTTCACCGCGCTGGCGATCTTGGCCGCGCAGGAGGCCTTGGCGCCGTCGCACACGATGCCGCCCACATTGCCCAGGGAATTGACGATGGTCCGCCCGATGACGTCGTAGCCTTCGCCGTAGAGATAGGCCACGCCGCAGGCGGCGGCGGTGCCCGCCGACACCGCGCCACAGTAAGCGGACAGGTTGCCGATGTAGCGCTTCTGGTGCAGGGCGATGAGGTTGGTCAGGGTCAGGGCGCGGTAGAGCTTTTCGTCGCAGACGCCCAGCTCTTTTGCGTAGGTCACCACCGGCATGGCGCAGGTGATGCCCTGGTTGCCGCTGCCCGCGTTGATGACCACCGGCAGCGCGCAGCCGTTCATCCGCGCGTCCGACCCGGCGGCGGCGCTGGCCATGGCCCGGGTGCGCACGCTGCCACCCCACACTTCCAGAAGGGTGCGGCCCACGCCCGCGCCCCATTCCTCTTCCAGGCCCACCCGGGCGATCTCGCTGTTGCAGCGGATCTGCTCGTCCAGCAGCGCCTTCACGTCCTCGATCTTCACCGTGTCGGCAAATTCCAGGATGTCCTTCAGGTTCAGCTGGCTCTTGTCGCCGCCGTCCTCGGCGGGGATGTCGTCCGCCTCCAGCAGCACCTGGCCGTTTTTCTCGATGCGGGCGATGTGGTTGTGCTTGGTCTTGACCTCCACCACCGCGGCGTCGGCCCCGGCTTCGGCTTCGATGCGGATGTACAGGTTCTCCACGCCCTCCGCCAGCTCACAGCGGCAGACGCCCGCAGCCGCCAGGCGGCGAACCTCTTCGGCGGCCTCGGGCGGCACGCGGCTGATGACTTCCAGCTCCAGATCGGGGTCGCCGGCCAGCGCGCCCAGCAAAGCGGCTACCTCGATGCCTTTCTGCCCGCCGGCGTTGGGCACGTTCACGCCCTTCACGTTCTTGATGATGTTGCCGCTGCAAAGAGCGACCATTTTTTCAGGCATTGCCCCCAGCACCTGCCGGGCCTTGGCGGCGGCGAAGGCGATGGCGATGGGTTCGGTGCAGCCCATGGCGGGAATAAGCTCTTTGTTCAGGATCTTCAAATAATTTTCATATTGACCGGGTACCATGGTGACGGGCTCCTTTCAACAGCAGGGTGTGTTTGAAACAAAACGGCGCCCGATAATACGAAGGCATTACCGGGCGCCGGGTCAGTGCCGGCCTGGCGGCGCCCGCGTCAGGGCGGGCAGGGGGTCAGGCCTGCTTGGAAGCTTCCAGCTTTTCCTTTTTGTCCACCATGGCGACGCGCACGATGGAGATGAACAGCGGGATGACGATGGCGAACAGCGCCAGGTTGCCCAGCAGCACATAGCCTTTCTGCACGATGGCCATCAGGCCCACGCCGGAGATGAACCAGCAGGTGAGCAGGAAGATGAGCGCGATCACGAAGAACTTGGCGCGCTGAGGCACCTTTTCGCTCTTCCACACGACGGACCAGCGGTTGGCCACGTTGAAGGTGAAGGTGGGGGCGGTGGAGACCACCGAGAAGATGACCACGATCCAGTAGACGATGGTCAGCACGGGGCTGAGGTACTGCTGGCAGATCTCCAGGATGGGGGTGCCTTCGTACACTTCCGGCATGAAGGGCAGCACGATGGCGCCGGTGACGACGAAGAGCAGGGTGACCATCACGCCGATGGTGATGCCGGAGCCGATGGCGTCCTTCTTGGTGTGGATCTGATCGGCATAGTTGCTCAGCGAGGAGCCCCAGCTGGAGGTGGTGAAGCAGTAGGAGATGAACATGGAGGTGTGGGCCGCGACGGTGGTGAGGCCCCAGTCAGGGCCGATGCTGAAGTTGCCGATGCGCTCGGCCAGCACGTCGCCCTTGACGGCGATGACCGCGATCAGGATGGCCGCCAGCGAGACAAGCAGGGAGACGGTCATCACGGTGTTGAACTTGCGCAGGAAGGACGCGCCGTAGATGGTGAGCACCGTGAACAGAAGCACGGCGATCACGCTGCCCAAAAACACGGGCACGCCCAGCAGCGAGTTGAACAGCTCGGCGAACAGGGCCACGGTAGCGGCCACGGTGACAAGGCCCATCAGGATGGTGTACACGTCGAAGAAGACGGTGACGACGGTCTTGAGCACCGGGCTTGAGCCGGGTTTGTGCAGGCCGTACAGCGCCAGATAATAGGCGTTGTAGTTGGTGGCCTTGAAGGCGCGCACGAAGTCCAGGCCGATGGCGCAGAAGAAGGACATGGCGAAGCAGAAGATGGCCAGCCACACAAAGGCCCAGCCGCCGCCCAGCGTCACGATGTAGGCCGAGGCATAAACGCCGGAGGCCATGTTCGCGCCGCAATATGTGCCAAACATCAGCGCGCCGATGCCGAACCAGGCTTTAAAGGTATCCCAGCCGCTGCGAGTTTGCTTTTCCAAAACGATTCCCTCCTTACAAAATGTATTTCCGCGGGCTTACAGCTTCACGCGGGGGTTGGCGGCGTACTGGATGGCGGCCTGACGGACCCACTCCAGACGCTCGTCGTCGATGTCGGTGGGAACGGTGCAGTCCGCGCCCAGCATCACGCCCACCTGGCCCGCCTCGTCCAGATACTTGCAGACCTCGGCGGTGATCTCCTCGCGGGTGCCGGTGTAGATGGTTTCCGCCTGGGCAAAGCCGCCGCACACGGGCTTGCCGCCAAACAGCTTTTTGCCTTCCGCCAGGCCGACGCCCTCGGCATGCACCGCCCAGTTGAACACGGGCACGTCGTAGTCCTTGAACAGCTCCAGGTTGTTGCTCTTGCCGTGGTAGCCGCAGATGTGCAGCATGTTGAAACGGCTCAGCTCATTGGCAGCCGCCAGCACCTTCTTATCGGAGGGGGCGATGTACTTCGCATAGAACTCGTCGGGCACATAGTGGGCCTGGTTGTTCACGCTCAGGTAAACGGCCTCGGCGCCGCACTCGGTGAGCAGCATCTTGTTCAGGGCGTTCACGCTGTCGGCAATGATGTCCAGCGCAGCCATCACGGAGTCGGGGTCTTCCTCCAGGAAGCTGTAGAGCTTGGAATGGGCCACTTCGGTGCCGATGTCCATGCCGCTGATGCTGTTGCGCAGGATGATGCAGGGGCTGAAAGCGGTGATGTAGATGGGCGCGTCGGAACCCTCATAGATGGCCACCACCCGCTTGGTCAGTTCCTTGCTCTTCTCAAAGAAGGCGGAGCCGGGCATGGGGGGCTGGATCTTGCGCAGGTCGGCGGGGGTCTTGACAAACGAGGTGTCCACAGGCATGATCATAAGGGTATCGTTCATGATTTTGATCACGTCCGGGTCGAACTTCGCGCGGGCGGTGCGGTGGCCCTCGATGTTCTTTTCAAAAGCGGCTTCGTTGGTCAGGCCGGTGAGCCACTCCTGCTCGGTGGTGAAGTGGTGGAAGAAGGCCACAGGGACCCGGTCCACCGGTTCGTTGGCGAGGAATTTCTCGAAACGTTCGCGCTTTGTCATGCTGCACACTCCTTTTTTTGTCGGTTTTTGTCGGATGCTCCGGCGATGAAGCCTTGTGCGGTTTCGTCGCTTTGCTTATGATTATATTAACACGTTGATAATTTTATGGATAATACATAAAAAAGAAAAGACATGAAAAAAAGCTATGGCCTGCAAGGAGGGGAAAAGGATGAAAATTCAGTCGTTACGGTATTTTGTGACGCTGGTGCAGGCGGGGTCCATCACAAAGGCGGCCCAGCAGCTGTATGTGGCGCAGCCCAGCCTCACCAAATCCCTGAAACTTCTGGAGGAGGAACTTGGCTACCCGCTGGTGGAACGGTCCGCCAGCGGGGTGCACCTGACAAAAAAAGGGTGCAGGGTCTATGCCGAGGCGCAGCAGGTGCTGGACCTCTACGACGGATGGAAGGCGATGGGCCGGGACGACCAGCCCAAGCTGATCGATATCTATACCTATCTTTCCTTCCCGGACTTCCTGCTTCCGGACATCGTGCTTCGCTACCGCAAGAAATATCCGGAACTGGTCATCAACTTCACCGTGACCGAGCAGCCGGAGCGGTTCATCTCCCGTTCGGGCCACAAGCCGGTGCTGGCGCTGGTGATGTGCCGGGAGGGCGAACACCTGCGCCGCCTGACCGAGATCCAGGGCAACCCGCCCGTGCTTTTGATGAGCGGCGCCTACCGGTGCCTGGTGAACACCCGCCATCCGCTGGCGCAGCGGAAAGAGGTGACCTTTGAGCAGCTGCGGGATTATTACCTGATCCTGCCGGATCTGGATCAGAACGAGCGGGTGCCGGAAATGCCGGAGGGGTTCCTGCATGGGATCCTCTGCCTGAGCCCGGACCAGAAAAAGGTGGAAGTGGAAACGGTGGCCAACGTGATCCCCCTGGTGGAAAAGGACAACGAGAGCTATGCCCTCTCCTTCTGGCCGGCGGCCCTGCGCTATAAAGGCGTTCAGGAAGGGCGGCTGATCGGGGTGCCCATCGTGGACGAATGCGCCCGGGGCCAGTTCATGCTCTTTTATTCCAAGGCCGCCTACGAGACATATCCGGTGGTGCGTCAGCTGGTGGAGGACATCCGCGCGGCGGCCCGGGCCTTTTTGCGGCAGAATACGCCGTCCTCATGGGGTGCGAACACGCCATAACGGCCCGCCATGAGCTTGCGGCCAGGCGGGCCGGCTGCCGCTTCAGGCACGCCGGAGACAAAGCGCCCGGAAGGGTTCGACAGGGTCCCGGCATCCTTGCCGGGCGGGAAACCATGCAGCGCCGGGGCCAAGACCTTGCCGGCCGGCTGCCAGAGCGGTTCATCCTGTTCCATGGCCGTCTGCTGTGCCTTGGAGACGCCGGCTGGGAAAGGCGGCGGGTCCCGTTTCTCCACTGGTTCTTTTCCCGTTGACAGACGCCGAAGCCCCGCGGCGTTTATATCTCCTTCCCAGCCGGTAAATAATCCGGGGGGAGGTGTGGAGCGGGGGAGAAAAACAAAAAGCGCCCCGGCCAGCTAAGCCGAGGCGCTGCCGAAAAAGGGCGCGCTTCTCCCCGCTTTGGGGCTAAAATTTCCAGAATATCTCAATGCTTCGGGCCTTTCATTCATCGTCCGCAGGATGCACCACCGCTTTTTCAATAAATTGATTACGGGCAATAAGGGTGATTCAAATTTGCGGACAGCAGATGTACTGCTTATCATCCTCACATCGGGATAATCCTTGTCAAAATGCGCGGCAAAAAGCGTGGGGGCGGTTCAGAACCGGTGCGTTCTAAGCGCTTTTTCCTGTTATGCCCCTCAAAGCCGCATCCTGCCTCTCCTTTGCCGACTCCAAATCTTCAAAATCCCCCAAGTCGGTCAGCAGGATTTCGGAAGCGTCCACTTTGCTGTCCGGATTTTCCTGCTGGTCGCGGATGGTAGCGGGGATTTCCCCGTCCAGCTGGCTTCGCACGCTCTGCGCCCGGAGCAGACATACCTGCTCCAAAGTGTCCACCGCCAGCTGATGGTCTGCGAAGGAGCAGAAGGCGGTGGGGTCCTTTTGGACATAGGGGGCAATCAGCCTTTCTGCCTGCCGGAGAAAGGTTTCAAACCGGCCGCTTTCAAAATATTCCGAAAGGAATTCATCAAAATAGTCGTGATAGCGGGCAAAGTACTCGTCGTGCTTCATCAGGTTGTGATACAGCGGCCGGTTAAGCATAACCCTGCCTTCCGCCGGGGTGTTGATCGGATAGTTAATGAGGATGTTGGAATCTTTGATAGGGTCAGTCATCCCCAGGGCATAGGTGCCGAAAGCCAGGTTGTAATCCCAGGGCAGCATGCTGAGCACCCCGTCTTGTTCATACAGAAAGTAGTTGTGCCCGGTGCGGCCCAGATAGCTGTCCCAGTTCATTACAAAAACCTGCACAGTAAAATACCGCAGCACCTCATCCACGTTGATTGCGGTTTCTAAATTCTCACCGGTAGACAGGGTTTTCAGCGCCTCGATCACCCGCTTCTGATCGGCTTCCGATCCCTTGAACTTGGCGTTTTCAAAGATACCGGGGTAGCTGTCCGGGTGATCGTCGATATATTGCAGCGCCACGTCGGCGTTTTCCGCGTTCAGGGAACGGTAATCCGGCTTGTACAGCTTCCCGTAATCATTCCCGAAATTCCGGCGGGCAAAGGCCTCCTCCGGCTCCTCTACCGCCAGAAACAGGCCCCAGTCCTCCCCGTTGACCGTCACCCAGGTATAGCTGCAAAGCGGAGCCGGAACCTCCATGAACGCCATCATATCATAGACCATGCAGGTTTTCAGGTAGCTGTTATCCTGAAAAGCGGCGTCCAGCGAAAATTTGTCCAGCCCGTAATAATTCCCGCCGTCCAGGAATTGGTCGAATTCCAGCTTGAGGCTGTAGCGGGACAGCCCGTATTCTTCTGTCAGCCGCAGGGAATTGTTCCCCTTTGCCCGCAGCCCGATATTATGAAACGCCTCTCCGTCGATTTCGACAGCGCAGGTCACGTATTCTTCCTTTTCAGCATTTTCAATAAAAGCGCCCCAGTCCGCGATTTGAATATCAATGGTGTGCACCCGGCTGTTATCAAACAACCGGGTCACATATCCCGGGTTGGCGCTGGCCTTGGGAATTCCCAGTTGTTCGCCCAACATCAGCAGCAGGGTGAGGAGGACTGCCAAACCCGCCGCGCCTGTACAAATCCAGTCGATGTATTTATGCCTTACCATTGCGCTATCCCATATAGTCGCCGTTGTAGGAGACCAGCACTACCCGGGATACGCCCGGCATAGCCTCCAACTCGTTGGCAAAAGCGCTGCTGTCCTCTTTCAAACGGACTTCGTAATTCAGTTCCACACAGCCGTTGTCCACGCTTTTGCTCTTAAGGCTCAGCCGCCGGACCTGGGATTTCACAAAAATCCGCGCCTGTTCCTCAATCTCGCTGTTTTCGCAGTGCACCACCAGGATATACGGGAAATCCACCGTCTTCTTTTTGGAGAAAGCAAACAGAACCACCCCGATGAAGATACTGCCGAATACCGCCAGCGGGATCAGCCCTGCCGCCAGGACAATGCCCACCGCAATAGCCCAGAACAAAAAAGCGATATCCATGGGTTCCTTGACCGCCGTGCGGAACCGGACGATGGACAGGGCGCCCACCATGCCCAGGGACAGCACAATATTGCTCACCACCGTCATGATCAGCAGGGTAGTGATCAAAGACAACGCAATCAACGTTACGCCGAAGCTGGCCGAGTACATCACCCCGCTGTAGCTTTCCTTATAAATGAAAAAGATAAATAATCCCAGCAGGAAAGCCAGAACGAAAGCGATCGCCATGTCCAATATAGAAATACTGGCGATGTTCTCCAGAAAGCTGGATTTGAAAATATCCTGAAAGGTCATGAAAGCCGCCTCTCCTCTGTCTTTTCAATCAAACCGCCGGCAAAGGGCGTATTTGGAGCAGGCCGCCGCCTGCCTTCCGGGCACCTGCACCGCCATGCGGACAACTTCCGGCAAAAACGCGTCGTATTTGACCTCCAGCACTGTGCCGGGTTCCATGGCGCGCAGGTAAAAAATCTCCGGATTTAGAAACTCCACGTTGCCAAGGCCGGTGCGGATATCCCGGTCCAGGGTAATCCGCACATTGCCGAGTGCATAGAGAAAGGCCTCCCGGTCATAACGGACGATGGTCCTGGGCCGCAATCCTTTCCCTTTGATTTTGCTGTAAAGCTCGATGAAAAGCGGTTCGCCCGAATCCAGCAGGAATGCAGAACTGCCGGAAAGCAGCATTTTTACCTGTTCCTGCGTCATCCGGGCGCTGCGCTTGCCGCACAGGCCGTTAATTTTGTACTTCTTTTCCAGCCGGATAAAGGAGGCGTCCGCCCCGTAATACCGCAGGCGGAATTTTTCCCGCCGGTTGACCCCGTCGATTTTCTCCCGCAGGGCGCTGTCATAGGGCGTGTCAAAGTACAGGCTGGTCACCCGGTATGTACCGTCTGGGCCGGCGTTTTTGTCGTGGGAAAACAGTTTTTTGAGCCTTTGGGAAAGCACCAGATCTTCCCGCAGGTTGATCTGGTGCTTCAGCTCATGCCGAAGGGAAATGGCTTTTTGCGGCTCAGTCGTCATAGCCGGAATCCCCGTCGTCATCGTCGCTGTAATCGCTGCCGCCATCGTCGTAATTGGTATCGCCGTAGTTGGTATCGCTGTAGTCGGTGACGCCGTCGTTGTTCGGGCCGTAGTCGGTGTCGTTGTAGTCGGTG
>NZ_CALXHK010000048.1:0-16015 GCF_944388085.1 Candidatus Allofournierella excrementigallinarum
TCGGCCTCCACGAAGGTGTGGATGTCCTCGGCGGCGGGGTCGATGGAAAGGGCCCCGCTCTCAAGGTCCGCCAGGAGGCCCTCAAGGCCCTCCTGGGTGGCCGCGCCGCCCGCCTCGGAAAGGATGCCCTGCCCGGTGAGCATGGCCGCGTGGGCCATGCTGCCGGCGATGTCCTGGGCGGCCATGCGCCGGTCGAACCGGATGGAGGAATTGAAGTCGTTCACACGGCTGTCCACCGCTTTGGTGAATCGTCCCTGCCACAGCTGCATGGTCCAACTCTCCTTATCTCATTTGTTCCAGTTTTTCGACAGCTTCGCCCGCTCGCGGATGGACAGGCCGAACAGGTTGATGAAGCCCGCCGCGTCCGCCTGGTCGTAGTCGTCGTCCTCGCCGAAGCTGGCGGTCTGCTCGTCGTAGAGGGTGTAGGGGGAGGTGAGGCAGGCGGGGGTGATGTTGCCCTTGTAGAGCTTCAGCTTCACGTCGCCGGTCACCGTGGCCTGGGTGGAGTCCACGAAGGCGTCCAGCGCCTCGCGCAGAGGGGTGAACCACTGGCCGTTGTAGACAAGGTCGGCGTACTTCTGGGCGGCGATGGCCTTGAAGTGGCTGGTCTCCTTGTCCAGGGTGATGCTTTCCAGCAGGCCGTGGGCGGCGTAGAGGATGGCCCCGCCGGGGGTCTCGTAGACGCCGCGGCTCTTCATGCCCACCAGGCGGTTCTCCACAATGTCCAGGATGCCGATGCCGTTCTTGCCGCCCAGCTCGTTGAGCTTTTCCACCAGGGCCACGCTGTCCATCGCTTCGCCGTCCACGGCGGTGGGCACGCCCTTCTCAAAGTGGATGGTCACATAGGCGGGCTCGTCGGGCGCCTGCTCGGGGGCCACGCCCAGCTCCAGAAAGCCGGGGCGCAGCAGCGGGGCCTCGTTGGCGGGGCTCTCCAGGTCCAGCCCCTCGTGGGACAGATGCCACAGGTTCTTGTCCTTGGAATAGTTGGTCTCCCGGCTGATCTTCAGGGGGATGCCATGGGCCTCGGCGTACTCGATCTCTTCCTCGCGGCTTCTGATGTCCCACTCGCGCCAGGGGGCGATGACCGCCAGATCGGGGGCGAAGGCCTTGATGGCCAGCTCGAAGCGCACCTGGTCGTTGCCCTTGCCGGTGCAGCCGTGGCAGATGGCCTCGGCGCCCTCCGCCCTGGCGATCTCCACCAGGCGCTTGGCCAGCGGCGGGCGGGCAAAGCTGGTGCCCAGCAGGTAGGTCTCGTACTTCGCGCCCGCTTTCAGGGTGGGCCAGATATAGTCCTCCACAAAGGTCCTTCGCAGATCTTCCACATACAGTTTGGATGCGCCGGTGGCGATGGCCTTCTCCTCCAGGCCCTCCAGCTCGTCGTGCTGGCCCACATCGCCGGCCACCGCAATGACCTCGCATCCGTAATTCTCCTTCAGCCAGGGGATGATGATGGAGGTGTCCAGCCCGCCGGAGTAGGCAAGGACAACTTTTTTGTACTGCTTTTTCATGGTGCTGCGACTCCCTTTCCTTTGGGCCGTGGCCCCGGTTTTGCCGTAATATTTTGAATATATATTCAAAATATTACGGCTAATTATACATGTGGAACGGGGTTTGGTCAAGAGGAACAAGGATGAGTTCCGCGCTTTGGCGCAGAAAAAGAGGCCCGCAAAAACGGGCCTCTTTTGGGCGTTTTGTCAAAAAGCGGCGATTTGTGCTTCCATGGCGGACGGGCGAATGCCGGCGGCGGGCGGTTTTGAATATTCATCGCCCGGCGATGGCCCGCCAGCCTTTGCCCAGGCGGGCGGCGGCCAGCACCTCCTCCAGCTGCCCCGCGGGCAGGGGGGTGGGGGGGACGGGGGGCGCGTTCGGGTCGGCGGCGGGGTCGGAAAGGTCCAGCAGCCAGTAGCTGACCCCCTGCCAGCCGTTTTTGTAGCCGGTGCGCTTCTGCCGCCCTTCGCAGACGAAGCCGAAGGCGGTGTGGAAGGCCTCGCTTTCGGGGTTGGGGTCGGCCAGCACGGCGTAGGCGTTGCGGTAGCCCTGCTTTGCCAGCGCCGCCAGCAGGCCGTGGTAGAGCATGGAGCCCAGGCCCAGCCGCCGGGCGTCGGGGGCCAGGTAGATGGTGGTCTCGGCGTCCCAGGCGTAGGCGTCGCAGCCGTAGCGCCAGGGGTGGGCGCAGGCGTAGCCCAGGGGCCGGCCCAGGGCGTTTTCCGCAAGGATATACGGCAGTGTGCGCCGGGTTGCGGCGATGGCGCGGCGGTATTCCGCCTCCGAAGGCGCTTCATAGAGGAAGGAGGCGGTGCTGTTCTTCACATACCAGCCGAAAATTTCCAGCACCCCGGCCGCGTCGGCGGGCTTTGCCGGGCGCAGCAGCACGAAGCGGGCGGGGTCGAAGGAGGCGGCCAGGGCCTCTTTTTGGGCCTTGGGCAGCTTTTTCACCGCGGCCTCCCGGCGCAGGGCGGCGCTTTTGTCCGCCACAGCCTCCGCCCAGGCAAGGCCCGCCGCCCCGAAGGCCCGGGTGTACCTGGCGCCTTTGCCGCTTTTGTGGGCGGCGAGGCGGCGGGCAAGGTCGGTCGTCCAGCCGGTGTAGAGCGCGCCGCCAGAGCAGCGCACCATGTAGGCATAGCAGACGGGCATGGAAGGGCCTCCTTTCAGCGGCGGCCGTCGGCGATGCGGCAGGCGGCGATGGCGCTCTCTTTGGTGTCGGCGGCGATCATGAAGCGGCTGGCGTGGCAAAAGCGCAGGCCGGCAATGCCGCTGCGCTTTGCCAGCTCCTCGGGGGGCTGGCCCGCCCACCCTTGCGGGAAGGGCCGCTTGGGCCGCCGGGTGAGCCGGTCGTTGACGCACTGGGCCGCCCAGCCGCCCCGCTGGCTGGGGTAGACCACGAACCGCGCGTCCGAGCGGTAGAGGGCGTTTTTCCAGGGGGCGTAGCAGGGCAGCACCACCACCCCGTCCTCCATTTTTTCCAGCGCCCTTTTCACCAGCGCGTCCGCCCGGTTCACGGCGTTGGCGGCGTCGATGTTGTTCTGCAAAATGACCTGGGCGAAGTCCACCGCCTTCGCAAAGCAGGCGTCGGGGTCGTCCTTCGAGTCCCACAAAGGGTTGAAGCCGCCGATGGCGTCCGCCAGCAGGCAGTCCTCTCCGGTGTTGTCGTTCAGATCCAGGGGCTGCACGAAGTTCTCGTCCAGAAGGCGGGCCTGATGCTCGCCCACCAGCCGGGGGCCGAACACCTTCCACAAAAGGCCGAAGGCCGCGTAGGGCACGCCGTTGGGGCGCTGGGGGCGGCCGGCGTCGTGGTGGTCGAACATGCCGCCGCCGATGTCGTAGACGATGCCGTCGAAATCGTCCGGCACCTCGAACCCCCGCTGCACCCTGAAATCCGGGCGCAGGATGCGCAGCAGCGCGGTGGCGAACACGTCGTCCGCATGGAATTTGCCCCCGTGGGTGAATCCTCTGGCCGGTACCTTCATGGAACAAGACTCTCCTTCGTCGCTGGTTTTCCATTCAGTATAGCACATTCCCGCCGCAAAAAACAGCGCCGGGCCCCATATATATAAAAGGTACGCTCCAGAAGTTTCCTGCCCGCCGTTTACAGAAGTTTCATACAAGGCGGGGCGGGTTTGTGTTATAATGGTGCTGAATATCGACGCCATTCGCGCCCCGGCGCGAGGGGAGGGGGAGGTTCGGATGAAGACGAAATACAGACGGCGGCGGGTGCTGGCGGCAGTGCTGGCGGTGGCCGCGCTGGCCGCCCTGGCGGCCCTCGTCTGGCTGCTGGTGCTGCTGGTGCGGGGCGTCGGCTCGCTGGGCACACCGGACATGCGCGCGCCCAAGGACGTGAAGGCGGTGGTGCTGGCCTCCGACTGGAGCAGCTACTTCTCCACCGAACGCACCACCGAGGAGCAGCAGGCCTATCTGGAGAGCACGCTGGACGAGGCGAAGGCGCTGGGGGCCAACACGGTGCTGCTCACCGGCCGGGTGGACGCCGACCCCGCCCAGGTGCTCTTCCGGGTGAAAGGCAAGGACCTGACGGTGGCCACCGCCGGGGCGGTGACCGAAAACGACGGCTTCTTCTCCCGGTTCGACCCGGTGAACTATCTGATGAAGCAGGCCAGGGAGCGGGGCATGCAGGCGGCCCTCATCGCCACCGATGACGGCGGCCAGCCGCTGGCCGCCGGCGCGGCGCTGCCCGAATGGCTGGAAAAGGCCGCGCAGGACTATAAGCTGGCCCTCTATGGCCTGGACGAGGCCAGCGCCGCTGCCCTGGACGCGGCGAAGGCCGAAGCCGAAGCCCTGGCCGCCGAGACCGGGGAGGAAGCGGCGGTGGAGCCGCCCCTGCTGACCTATGTGGGCCTGACCGGGGGCGGCGAGGCCCCGGCGCTGCTGCGCAAGGACGGCGACGCGGCGCTGCTGGCGGCGGCCTGGCAGCTGGAAGAAGGCCGGGGGCTGGTGCTGGGCGAGCTGGGCAGCCTGCTGGCGGACGGCTCCGACGCCGCCGTGGCCCTGCGCTTCGCGGGCGGCGAGGCTCTGCCCGACGTGCTGGCCAAGGACGTGCCCCGCACCCTTTCCATCGTCACCCCGGCCGACGGGGCCACGGTGTATACCGAGAACGTCTACCTCATCGGCACCTCCGACCCGGCCCAGCCCCTGACGGTGAACGGCACGCCGGTGGAGCGCACCGGCGAGATGGGGGTGTGGGGCGTCCTGGCGCCCCTGAACATGGGCGCCAACGACATCACCGCCGTGCAGGGCGACGTCACCGTGACCATCACGGTGACCCGCTCCACCTACTCCGGCGGCGGGGCCGGCGCGGCCCGCCCGGACGGCAGCGAAGCCGCCGCCCCCGGCCAGAAGCTGCGCATCAACACCACCCTGGCCAGCCTGCTGGAAGACTACGCCAACGACGACTCCATTCGGATGACCGCCTACGAAGGGGCGGTGGCCGCGGTGGAGAAGAGCGTGCCGTTCGTGCGCTCGGGCCGCCGCACCTACGCCTACCAGCTGGAGAACGGCGGCTACATCCTGGCCAAGGACTGCGAACTGCTGCCCTCCTCCACCCCCGACGCGGCCTTCACCGGGGCCGGGCGCACCACCGAGGGCAACATGGAAGTGCTCACCCTCACCGGCTCGGGCACCCCCCTTTACACCCACACCTGGGAGGGCAATGAGCTGACCCTCACCTTCCTGTCCGCCTCCTTCACCGGCGAGATGCCCGCAGACCTGGGCTTCGGCGGGGCCACCGTGACGGCGGAGCCCACCGGGGAGGGCGGCTTCTCGCTGCGCTTCGTGTTCAACGACGCCGACCCGCTGTGGGGCTACCACGTGCGCTACACCGAGGACGGCGGCACCCAGATCCTGCTGAAACACCAGCCCCGGCGCTCGGACTCCGAGACCGGCCCCCTCACCGGGGTGACGGTGATGCTGGATGCGGGCCACGGCGGCACCGACATGGGCGCTGTGGGCTCCGCCAGCGAGGACTTCCCCCAGGAGAAGGACCTGAACCTGGCGGAGGCGCTGGCGGCCAAATACCGGCTGGAGCAGCTGGGGGCCACCGTGCTGATGACCCGCGAAGACGACAGCTTCCCCACCCTGGGCGACCGGGTGGAGATGCTCAACGCCGCCGCGCCGGACTTCTTCATCTCGGTGCACCACAACAGCACCAGCCTGGACAAGGACGCCGGCGGCCTGGTGGGCACCGAGTGCTACTGGTTCTACACCGAGGGCAAGCCCCTGGCCCAGGCCCTGGTGGACCGGATGACCGCCGCCACCGGCCGCGAGGCGCGGGGCGTGTTCTACAACTACTTCTACGTCACCCGCTCCAACCTCTGCCCGGCGGTGCTGCTGGAAACAGGCTTTGTGAGCAGCCCCGCCGAGTATCAGAGCTGCGCCGGCGAGATGGGCCTGTGGGCCGAGGGCGGCGCCATCGCCCAGGCGGTGCTGGACTGCGTGCCGGGCTGACCCCTGCGAACGCTGCAAAAAAATCCCCCGGGAAATTCCCGGGGGATTTTGTGTTTCAACTGCGCACAGTTTTTTACTCTACCGGCACGACCCAGCCTTTGGTATCGGGCAGGCGGCCCCACTGGATGCCGGTGAGGGTGTCGTACAGCTTCTGGGTGAGGGGGCCGATCCTGCCGCCGCCGATGGCGGCGGCCCTGCCCTCCCACACCAGCTCCTTCACGGGGCTGATGACCGCGGCGGTGCCGGTGCCGAACACCTCTTCCAGCTTGCCTTCGCCGGCGGCCTTCATTACGTCGGCGATGGCCAGCGGCCCCTCGACGACCTCGTAGCCCCAGTCGCGCAGCAGCTCGATGATGGAGCGGCGGGTCACGCCGGGCAGCACCGTGCCGGTGCAGGCGGCGGTGTAGATCTTGCCGTCGATCTTGAACATGATGTTCATCGAGCCGACTTCTTCCACATATTTCTTTTCCACGCCGTCCAGCCACAGCACCTGGCTGAAGCCCAGCTCCTCGGCCTTTTCGCCCGCCTTGATGGAGGCGGCGTAGTTGCCGCCGCACTTGCAGAAGCCGGTGAGGCCGGGCGCCGCGCGGATGTACTCGTCCTCCACGTAGATGCGCACCGGGTCCAGGCCCTCGGCATAGTAGGCGCCGGAGGGCGAGCAGATGATGGCAAAGAGATAGTTCTTGGACGCGTGCACCCCGAGGCTGACGTCGGTGGCAATGCAGAAGGGCCGGATGTAAAGGGATGCGCCGTCGGAATGGGGCACCCAGTCCCGCTCCACATCCACCAGCGCCTTCACCGCCTGCACAAAGTCCCCGGTGGGGATGGGCGGCATGCCCAGCCGGTCGGCCGAATCGTTGAAGCGGGCGGCGTTGCACTCCGGCCGGAACAGCTGCACCCTGCCCTCGGCGGTGCGGTAGGCTTTCATGCCCTCAAAAATTTCCTGGGCATAGTGGAACACCGCGGTGGCCGGGTCCATGGGCAGGGGGCCGTAGGGCACGATGCGCGCGTCATGCCAGCCTTCGCCGGCGGCGTAGTCCATCAGGAACATGTGGTCGGTGAACAGCTTGCCAAAGCCGAGTTTCGTCTCGTCGGCGGGTTTTTGTTTGGGCGCGGCGGTCTTTTGCACGGTGATGTTCAGCATGATGCGTTGCCTTCTTTCAGGATTTTTCCTTTATTATAGTAACACGGTGAAAACAAAACAAGCCTTTTTTGAAAAAAGTCCGGCTGTTTGTCCACCCGCAGCGGCCGGATGGGGGAAATTTCACAGGTCCACCCGGAAAAATCCAGCTTTTTCTTGACGAGCGCCATGAATCACATTATAATAATTACTCAGTTTGGTTGATTACTCTGCTAAAGGGATGAAATGTTCCGGCAGCTTTGGGCTTTTTGCCCCTGGAAATTGACAAACTGGCGAAAAAGCGGTAAAATATAGAGACAATTTGTTTGCTGTTGCAGCGTGTCCAGGCTTTTTTGCGGGCGCGCGGGCGCGAAGCAGTGGGTCCGCCGGGCGCACACAGTTTCACGCCGGCGGCTGCCCGCGGGGAATGGCGCTTTTTTTGTTTCTTCACTTGTTCGCACGCCGCGGACAGTGGTGTTCGCAAAAAGGACGGCCGCCCGGCTGGTTGCCGCAGCCGGCGCGCCGCGCGGTTGCCGCGCGCGGCGCCGAGGGAGTTAAGGAGTGATCTTATGGCAAAATATGTGGTGAAGCGCGTGCTTCTGGCGATCTTGACCATCTTCATCGTCAGCGCCATCACCTTTTTCTCGATGTACGCCATTCCGGGCGGCCCGTTCAGCTCGGAAAAGGCGCTGAGCCCCGCCGTCATGGCGGCGCTGGAGGCCCGCTACGGCCTGGACCAGCCCGTGCCGGTGCAGTATGTGAACTACATGAGCCGGCTGCTGTTCCAGGCGGACTTCGGCGTCAGCCTCAAGACCGGCCGCGACGTGTTTGAGACCATCACCACCGGCATGCAGGTCAGCGCCAAGCTGGGCATCTCCGCCGCGGCGGTGGCCGTGGTGTTCGGCGTGGTGCTGGGCTCTGTTGCGGCGCTGAACCGGGGCAAGGTGATCGACCGCATCATCGTGTTTTTCACCACTCTGGCCACCTCGGCCCCCAGCTTCGTGCTGGCCACGCTGCTGTTGCTGATCTTCTCCATCAAGCTGGGCCTGGTGCCCGTTTGGAGCGCAACCGAACAGAATTATGTGCTCCCGGTAATCAGTCTGTGCTTGTACCCCATGGCCTACATCACCCGTCTGACCAAGACCAGCATGCTGGACGCCCTGAATCAGGACTACATCCGCACCGCCCGCGCCAAGGGCGTGGCCAGCTATAAAGTCATCTTCAAACACGCGCTGCGCAACGCCCTCATCCCCGTGGTGACCTATGTCGGCCCCATGGTGGCGTTCATCATCACCGGCTCCATGGTGGTGGAGTCCATCTTCTCCACCGGCGGCCTGGGCTCGTACTTTGTGAGTTCCATCACCAACCGTGACTACACCCTCATCATGGGCGTGACCATCTTCCTGGCCATCCTGATGGTGACCGCGAACCTCATCACGGACATCGTGTACAAGCTCATCGACCCGCGCATCACTTTTGACTAAGGAGACGGAACACACATGAATACACCGCTTAAAAAGCACCTGCTCAGCAGCCAGATCGACCTGGCGAAGTTCAGCCCCGCCTCCGAGGAAGAAAAGAGCCAGCAGGAGGTCATGAGCGAGTCCACCACCTTTTTTAAGGATGGCATGAAGAAACTCATGCGCAACCCCCTGGCGGTGGGCGCCATCATCGTTCTGGTGCTGCTGATCATCACCATCATCGTGGCCCCTATGGTCATCCCCTACGGCTACGACGAGATTTTGAAGGTGGGCGGCAAGCGGGACAAGACCGCCGCCAACCTCGCCCCCTTCACCTGGTCTGAAAACGAACTGAAATACATGGAGGAGACCGGCGAACAGCTGTTCCCCCACATCTTCGGCACCGATAAGCTGTGCCGCGACTACTTCGCCCGCGTGATCTACGGCACCCGCGTGAGCCTTTCCGTGGGCCTGTTCGCCAGCATCCTGGTCATGATCATCGGCGTGCTCTACGGCGCCGTGGCCGGCTACGCCGGCGGCAAGGTGGACCTGGTGATGATGCGCATCTGCGACATCATCTACTCCCTGCCGGACCTGTTGATGGTCATTTTGCTGTCGGTGGTCTTGCGAGAAACGCTGGGCAACGCCATTTCCGGCACGGTGTTCGCGAAACTGGGCACCAACATGCTCTCGCTGTTCATCGTGTTCGGTCTGCTCTACTGGGTGGGCATGGCCCGCCTGGTGCGCGGCCAGATCCTGACCATCAAGGAGAACGAGTACGTTCTGGCGGCCCGCACCATCGGCACCAAGCCCAGCCGCATCCTTCGCAAGCACATCCTGCCCAACTGCCTGTCGGTCATCATCATCTCGGTGGCCCTGCAGGTTCCTTCCGCCATCTTCACCGAGAGCTACCTGAGCTTCCTTGGCCTGGGCGTGTCCCAGCCGATGCCCTCTCTGGGCAGTCTCGCCAACGAGGCCCGCGGCGCTCTTCAGGCGTACCCCTTCCAGCTGGTGTTCCCCGCGCTGATGATCTGCCTGATCGTTCTGTCGCTGAACCTGCTCGGCGACGGTCTGCGGGACGCCTTCGATCCCAAGCTGAGGAGGTAATGGTACATGAGTGAACATCTTTTATCGGTCAAGGACCTGCACACCTCCTTCACCACCGACAACGGCGAGGTGCATGCGGTCAACGGCGTTTCCTTTAATTTGGATGCCGGCAAGGTGCTGGGCATCGTGGGCGAGTCGGGCTCCGGCAAATCTGTGACCGCCTATTCCATCATGCAGATCCTGGCGGACAACGGCCGCATCACCGGCGGCAGCGTGGAATACAAGGGCCAGGACATCACCAAGTGGAACCGCCGCCAGATGGCGGGCTTCCGGGGCAAGTGCTGCTCCATCATCTTCCAGGACCCCATGACCAGCCTGAACCCGGTGTTCACCATCGGCGACCAGCTGGAGGAGGCCATCCGCCTGCACACCGACAAGCGGGGCGCCGAGGCCAAGGCCCGCGCCATCGAGATGCTCACCCTGGTGGGCGTGAACGAGCCCGCCAAGCGGGTGAAGCAGTATCCCTATGAGCTGTCCGGCGGCATGCGCCAGCGCGTGATGATCGCCATGGCCCTGGCCTGCGAGCCCGACATCCTCATCGCCGACGAGCCCACCACTGCTCTGGACGTGACCATCCAGGCCCAGATCCTGGAACTGATGCAGGACCTGCAGAAGAAGTTGGGCATGGCCATCATCATGGTCACCCACGACCTGGGCGTCATCGCCACCATGTGCGATGAGATCATCGTGATGTACGGCGGGCGCGTGTGCGAGCGGGGCACCGCCGACGAAATTTTCTACAACCCCAGCCACGAGTACACCAAGGGCCTGCTGCGCTCCATCCCCAGCACCGAGCGGATGAAGGAGCGGCTGGTGCCCATCGCCGGCAACCCCATCAACCTTCTGAACATGCCCGCCGGCTGCGCCTTCTGCACCCGGTGCGACAAGGCGATGAAGGTCTGCCTGGACTATGTGCCCATGGAGCGTCAGGTGGCCCAGGACCATCTGGCTGCCTGCTGGCTGAACGACCTGGCCCTGAAGGACAAGGCCGCCGGGATGGCCGCCGCCGGCGAAAGTGCCGAGGCGGTGCAGCAGGCCACCGGCTGGGTGAAAAACGAGGGCGGCGAGTGGGTCTTCGACCCCATTGCTGCCGAGGAAGGAGGCGCCGGCGATGAGCAGTGAGTATCTTGTGGAAGTCGAGCACCTGAAACAGTATTTTCCCATCCGCACCGGCTTCGCCTCCACCACCCCCCTGAAGGCGGTGGACGACGTTTCCTTCGCCATCAAGCCCGGCGAGACCCTGGGCCTGGTGGGCGAAAGCGGCTGCGGCAAGACCACCGTGGGCCGCAGCCTTCTGCAGCTGTATCAGCCCACCGGCGGCCGCATCAAATATAACGGCGAGGTCATCTTTGACGCCGGCGACCTGGACGAAGCCGGCGAGCCCAAGGTGGACGCCAAGGGCAACCCTGTGAAGGGCAAGGTCACCACCGTGAACATGCTGCCCTACCGCAAGCAGATGCAGATGGTGTTCCAGGACCCCTACTCCAGCCTGAACCCCCGCATGACCGTGGAGGACATCATCGGTGAGCCTCTGGACGTGCACAAGCTCTACACCACCAAGGCCGAGCGCCGGGAGAAGGTGCTGCACCTGATGGAGCTGGTGGGCCTGAACGCCGAGCACGCCACCCGCTATGCCCACGAGTTCTCCGGCGGCCAGCGCCAGCGCATCGGCATCGCCCGCGCCCTGGCGGTGGACCCCCGCTTCATCGTCTGCGACGAGCCTGTGTCCGCTCTGGACGTGTCCATTCAGGCGCAGGTGGTGAACATGTTTGAGGACCTGCAGCACAAGCTGGGCGTGGCCTACCTCTTCATCGCCCACGACCTGCTGGTGGTGAACCACATCTCCGACCGCATCGCCGTGATGTATCTGGGCAAGATGATGGAGCTGGCTGAGGCCGATGAGCTGATGAACAACCCCATCCACCCCTACACCCAGTCGCTGCTTTCCGCTGTGCCCATGCCGGACCCCAAGACCGCCCGCGAGCGCAAGCGCATCGTGCTGGAAGGCGACGTGCCCAGCCCCCTGAAAGCCCCCACCGGCTGCCCCTTCCGCACCCGGTGCCGCTACGCCACCGAGCAGTGCGCGGCCCAGCGCCCGCCGCTCACCGACCGGGGCGGCGGCCACATGGTGGCCTGCTGGAACAAGTAAGTTCCGGCGAATATCCCTCTTGGCAAGTCCCGACCCGTTTTTCTTGCCGGGCCGTGATTTGATAAACGGGCTTTCAGCCCAAAAAAACAAATGGAGGTATACCCATGAAAAAGCTGACCGCACTCGTTCTGGCACTGGTCATGTGCTTCGGTCTGGCCGCCTGCGGCTCGACCCCTGCGCCTTCCAGCACCCCGGCTTCCGAGCCTGCCTCCCAGCCTGAAGCGACCAACGAGAACTTCGTTGATCCCGTCAACGGCTGGGGTGTCTACGACGACCTGATCGATCAGATCCGTACCGAGACCGATCTGGCCAAGCGTGCTGAGCTGATGCATCAGGCTGAGGACATCCTGATGGAGACCGGCGCCATTCTGCCCCTGTACTTCTACACCGATATCTACCTGCAGCAGGACTACCTGACCAACGTCTACTGGACTCCCTTCGGCTACAAGTACTTCATGTTCGCCGAGCTGGGCAACGGCGCTGACACCCTGCATGCCTACCTGGCTTCCGAGCCCGACTAGCTGGATCCCGCTCTGAACAGCACCGCTGACGGCGCCATTCTGGCCATCAACAGCTTCGCCGGCTTGTTCACCTACAACGCCGACCACGAGCAGGTGCCCGATCTGGCTGAGAGCTACACCAAGAGCGACGACGGCCTGACCTACACCTTCACCCTGAAGGACGGTCTGAAGTGGTCCAATGGCGACACTCTGGACGCCACCGACTTCGTTTACAGCTGGAACCGTGCCGCCGATCCCCTGACCGCCTCCGACTACGGCTACATGTTCGCTCCCATCAAGGGCTACGCCGAGATGACCGAGATGGACGCCGACGGCAACCTGGTCAACCCCGACGCGCAGCTGGCTGTCACCGCTTCCGAGGACGGCAAGACCCTGACCGTTGAGCTGGAGTACCCCACCGCGTACTTCCTGGATCTGTGCGCCTTCCCCACCTACTTCCCCGTGTACCAGGAGGCCGTTGAGGCCGCCGATCCCGAGGGCAACAACCCCGGCGCCTGGGCTCTGGAAGGCACCAACAAGAACGAGAACTTCGTCTGCAGCGGCGCTTACGTTCTGACCGAGTGGAACCACAACAGTTCCATGATCTACGAAAAGAACCCCAACTACCACCGCGCCGACGAGGTGAAGATCGAGAAGCAGGAGTTCATGCTCTCCAACGACGAGGTCCAGCCCTTCAATGCTTACAATGCTGGTGACCTGGACTTCTGCGACGGCGTTCCCACCGCTGAGATCGCCGGCCTGCAGGGCAACCCCGAGTATCACGTGATCGAGAACCTGGGCACCTACTATGTGTCCTTCAACGTGAACAGCCCCATGTTCGAGGGCATGAGCGCCGAGGACGCCGCCACCCTGCGCAAGGCCCTGGCCCTGTTCATCGACCGCGACTACATCGTCACCAACGTGGGCCAGGCCGACCAGGTGCCCGCCGGTTCCTTCATCCCCGCTGGCTGCCTGGACGGCACCGGCAAGGAGTTCAAGAACAAGGACTACTTCGATCCTTCCGCCGAGGCCTTTGAGGCCAACGTGGAGGAAGGCATCGCCATGATGGAGTCCATCGGCTACAAGTTCGATGAGAACGGCATGCTGAGCGACGAGACCCCGCTGAGCTTCACCTACCTGGTGAACACCCCGGGCTCCAACGTGGACGTGGCTGTTGCCATCCAGCAGGATATGGACGCCGTGGGCATCGACATGCAGATCTCCGAGATGGAGTGGAACGTGTTCCTGAACGACCGCAAGGCCGGCAACTTCGACGTTGCCCGCAACGGCTGGCTGATGGACTACAACGATCCTCTGAACATGCTGGAGATGTGGACTTCCGATTCCGGCAACAACGACTGCCAGTTCGGCAAGCCCAAGGCCTGATCGCTCCTTTGAGCCTCATCGCCTGACAGCGAAATGAACAAGGCCCGGCCGCCCCAAAGGGGGCGGCCGGGCTTTTTCTATGCCGGGAAAAAGAACCCTTTTTCTTTGAGAAAAATTTTAAATTTTTTTGGGAATAAGCAGTTGACAAACCCCTGGGCCGATGGTAATATATATCTTGCACCTGCGCTGGTAGCTCAGTTGGATAGAGTGTCTGACTACGAATCAGAAGGTCGGGAGTTCGAATCTCTTCCAGCGCACCAAGAAGGGCATCCGAGAGGATGCTCTTCTTTTTTTTCTGCCGGGGCAAAAAAACGGCCCCGGCGCCGCCGGAAGGGGGGCGGAACAAGGGCGCGCCCTCTCTCCACAGCCGCCGGCGCAAGGCCGCCGGTTGCAATCAGGGCGGCGATTTGCTACAATGGTACCATTGAGCATCTCGCGGCGCTGCCGCGCACTTTACACAGCCGCCGGGGGCGGCGGGAGGATCGTTTCTATGGACCTGAATGTTTTGATCTTTGTCATCATCGTGGTGGCGGCGGGCCTGCTGGCCTTTGCGGTGACCATGTATGTGGTCGCCCTGTTCCGCCAGAAGGGCCAGTCCCTCTCCGGCGGCGCGCCGGCGGCAAAGAAGAAGGGCGGAATGCCCGACGACGAGCACAAAGGCGCCGGGGCCATTCTGCGGGCGGTGCGCCGCTTCGCCTCTTCCGACGACTACGCCGTCATCGCGCCTGTCAACGTGCAGGGCACGAAGGACGCCGCCGACCTGGACCTTTTGCTGGTGGGCTGGTTCGGCGTGCTGGGCGTGAAGTGCCTGGGCTGGGGCGGCGAGGTGTACGGCAGCCTGGACGAGGAAGAGTGGACCCAGGTGCTGCCCCAGGGCCGCCGCACCTTCGAGAACCCCATGACCCGCGCGGGCAAGAGCGCCCGGGCGGTGCGGGACGCGCTGTTTGCCGCGAAGCTGAAAAACGTGCCGGTGGAAACCGTGGTGGTGTTCACCAACCCCTCCGCTTCGCTGAATCTGCCCCGGTCCACCGGGCACTACACCGAAAAGACCTTCCTGGCCTACCTCAAGGGGCCCCACTTCCGGGAGGATAAAAAGGTGGAAGTGGAGCCGGTGGCGGCGGCCCTCCGCCAGCAGGGCTGAGAGCGCTTTAAAAACGGCGAAACGGGCGGGAGCACCCCTGGGTGCTCCCGCCCGTTCTGTTCGTTCTGGGGGCTTTTGGGCCTGTCTCAGCCCTGAGCAGCCTTGTCCTGGGCGATGAGCAGGCGCAGCGCGCCCACCCCCACCCGGATGGCGGCGTCGGTGTCGTGGACGATGGGGTTGTCCAGCCCGGCGGCGGCACGCTCCTGGTTGCCCACCACCAGGAAGGTGGACCCCACCCGGGCCCGCAGCCAGGCGGCCACGGTGAACAGCGCGGCGGACTCCATCTCGCTGGCAAGGCAGCCCAGCCGCAGCCAGGCCTGCCATTTGTTCATCAGTTCGTAGCTCACGGGTTTGGTCTCGGGCTCGTGCTGGCCGTAGAAGGCGTCTTTGCACTGCACCACGCCGGCGTGGCAGACAAAGCCCTGCTGCCGGGCGGATTCCACCAGGGCATTGGCCACCTGCAGGTCGGCCACGGCGGGGAACTCGATGGGGGCGTATTCCCGGCTGGTGCCCTCCATTCGGATGGCGCCGGTGGCCACCACGATGTCGCCGCCCTTGACCTTCATCTCCATGCCGCCGCAGGTGCCCACGCGGATGAAGGTGTCGGCGCCGCACTTGTGCAGCTCCTCCATGGCGATGGAGGCGGACGCGCCGCCGATGCCGGTGGAGGTGACGCTGACAGGCACGCCGTCCAGGGCGCCGGTGTAGGTGACGTACTCGCGGCTGTCCGCGATGAGGCGGGGATTTTCAAAATAGGCCGCGATCTTGGCGCAGCGCTTGGGGTCGCCGGGCAGCAGCACATAGCGGCCCACGTCCCCCGGGCGGATCTGCAGATGGTACTGCAGGCCCTCTTCGCCGGAATAGTTTTGCATGGCTCATATCCTCCTTTGTGCAGCCGCCCGCAAACGGGGCGGCGGTGTGGTTTTCGGCCCGGCCAAAGGGCGGGGGAGAGGCGCGCGGCACGGCGCGCCGTGCCGCCCTTCCGGCCCGCAGGAGCCGGGGGATGTCATGGTTCCATTGTAGCAGATTTTGGCGCAAATTCCAACCGGCGGGGCAGGGCGGCGCTTGCGCCTGTTTTGCCCGGCGCTGCCGCACGATGCCAGCCGAGCCAGACGCGGCGCTGCCGCCGCGTAGTGCGCCTGGAGACGAACACTTTGGCCGCAGGGCAAAGTGTCCGAATCCGAGCGTGCGGCGGCG